>JBKPGQ010000301.1:0-15683 GCA_046729455.1 Verrucomicrobiota bacterium | reverse complement strand
CGTCCTGCCACCAACCATCGCCGATATCGATGGCACGGACTTTATCGTTGCCAGCCATCAATCGAACTCCATCAGCCAGGCTGCAGTCGTTTCTGCCACTGCGGGACTTCGCTCGTTCGAAATAGTCGAAGATTTCGAGTGAGCAAACAAACAGCCCGATATCAATGGCATCGTAATCGCGCAGTTTTTTCCCGATGTCAGTGACTCTATTTCCCCGTGTTCGGACTTTCATCGCGTCTTCCAAATCGAAGATGGAATCGAGTTTCTGGTCTACCCCGATGTTAAGGAAATCGGAATCGAAAGAATCGAGCAGACGATCGACGACGGCAGCATCGAAAAGATGGTCGCTCATCGTGAGAAGAAAGGGTTTGCTGAGGTGGCCAGCGGCCGCAAGAAGCGAGATGCCATTTTGTTTTTGCCAGTCGCGGTTTTCGATGAAGGACGCGCTGAGGCCGGAAGGAATCAATTGCTTCACCTGCTCGATCATGCGCCCGCTTTCGTAGCCGACCACAAAGTTGACGCTTTTGATCCCTGCGCGGATCAGGGTATCTAACGCGTACGAAATCAACGGACGGCCACGCACTGGGACGAACGGCTTTAGGAACGTACTGTCTGATCCGCGCAGACGAGAGCCCTCGCCGGCCATCAAGATGACCGCTTCAGAGATAGCAGTCATATCTGGTAATACCTCTTCAATCCCCATAACCGGAGGCGTTGCGGAAGAAATCTGAAAATCAGAGGCGCAATTTTTGATTGGAATGCATCGCCAACTGTTATACGCGGCGGCGGCCGAACAGCGCTGACTAATCTGAGAACATGTTGTGCGACCAGGTCCGGTGGTGGCGCGCTTTTCATGTTGCGCTCGACGACCTCCCATGTCCTGGCGATTTTTGTGTCGTAGCGGGGATTAGCCTTGGTGCCCTTGATCACGCCCTGGTTAAATTCGGTGCGGATGTCGGCCGGCTGAAGATCCACAACGTGCACGCGGGAATTGCCGAGCTCGAGCTGGATCGACATGGTAAAAGATGCGAGGGCCGCTTTCGCGGCGTTGTAAGCCGCCATGAACGGCACTGGAAGTCGGGAAGCTAACGAAGTGACGTTAATGACCAAACCTTCACCACGTGCCTGCATGTGGCGTAGTGCGAGTTGTATCAATTGGATTTGGCCGAAAACCAGAATTTGAAACTGGCTCGCAATCGTTTCCATGGGAAGAAACTCGGCAGGGTCAAAATGACCGGCCCCGGCGTTGTTGATCACAACGTCGAAGTAACTAGCTTCCGCAAGCGCGGCATTGAATGCCTGCTCGACGGAAAGTCGATCAGTAAGATCGAGACGCACCGGATGGCATCGCGGCATTTTGGGGATGCGTTCCAAGTTGCGTGACGTGCCCCACACTTCATCGCCGCGTGCGAGCAAGGCGTGCGCGATGGCCCGACCAATTCCAGAACTGGCACCGGTGAGAAAGACCCGCTTCATCACACTAGTTTGGTCGAGCGCCTGTGGTGTAACCATCCAACGCCGAAAATTGCGAGGAAGACAAGACCGGCCATGACTTGTCCAGCGATCCCATCCAGAAACAAACGACACATCAACGCTGGGACAATAGCTATGATTGCGGTAAGGATCGGTGGACGGATGCTACTCCACGGATTGCGCCATCGAAAGACCAGCCGCAGCACGCCGTAACGCAAGATCCCTTGGATTACGTAGGGCAGCAGAATGCCAAACGCCGCGCCGGTCACTCCGAATCGAGGAATCAGCCAGAGATTTGCGCCGAATGCTATGGCGCAGGTGACCGAAGAATTCAGCAGGTTCAAGTGCGGGCGTTGCACCATGATTACGGTCTCACCCAACGACACAAACGCGTTCGTGGCACAAGCGATTCCGACGATCCCCAGCCAGGCGCCGCCTTGCATGAACTCCGAACCGTAGATGAGTAAGATCGCTGATCCGGTGAGCATCATGAGGGCGACCAATGGTAACAAAATCCAAAGCATCCACTCGGCTAGACGAGCATAGGTGGCGGCGGCGCGTTGCTGATCGCCGGTTGCAGTCATGCCGGCAACGACTGGGGCAAAGATCGGATTGAACGCTTGGTTGACCTTGCGTAGGCCGCCCGCAAGCCCAACCGTGGCACTATAAACGCCAACCGTGGCGAGGGTCACCCCGGGAGCGCGGCCGATGAACCATCCCAGCATGATCACGTCCAGCCGCAGGATGAACGCGTTAAACATCTGATAAACGCTGATGGGAGCGGCGTAGGCGAGCAATGGTTTTGCTTCGGTCCAAATGGAGACGGTGTCGCGCGCTGTCACACCGCTGAAGAGTCTTGAGGCAAATATGAGTGCGACAATTCCCGAAGCCGCGGTTCCGGAAACGGCGGCCACCTCCGGCGCGAACCTTATGAATCCAAAGCCGAGCGCGATCAAAAGCGCCAGCGTCGTGATGGCAGGCTCTGTCATGCCTCGCGAGTAGATGTCGTGCTTCATCACCTTCATGCCGCGCGAGATGGAAGTACACACGCGGTACAAAGCGATGCCCGGCAGCGCGCAGAGGACAAAGGCCAGCGCGGACAGCATCTCGCGCGGAAATTGCAATCGATCGCCAAACATTTGCAGGGCCGTGATGCCGATGGCGGCGACGAGAGTCGACTGGGTTAGAACCAGAACAACGGCTGCCCGAAACAGCGCGCGACTGCGCGCGAGATTGCCGGTCGCTTGCGAACGGGCGATAAAAGTCGTGATGGCGTTATCGAGTCCGAAGACCGCAATTTTGCTGGCCAGATCGGTATTCGCCCAGGCAACCGAAAACGTTCCCAAGGCAGCCGGTCCGAGGAGTCGCGCCACGAGAAAGGTAAAGACGCCGCGAAAGTTCGAGGCCAGCATTGCGATCGTGTTGACGAACGCGCCGCGCCTTAGCTCCACGCCGGTTTCGTCGACATGCACCGGTGCATCGGCTGCCGGCCGCGGGATGTCGAGCGTACCCTCTTTGGTCCTCATTGGCTTCTCACCGAGCAGGTCATAGGCTTGCGCGATTTCAGCGTTATCTGTCATACGTCATGAGGAAGAGTGCCTACGCTACAATTGAGTGCTCGGGTCCGCCAAAATTTTCTCGCAAAGCGTCTTGGTCACGCATCAATGGGTGACGGTAGCCTATATTGCATCGAGCGGCGGCTGTCGCTACACTTGGGGTCCATTTCGCCCAAACAGCATGAGCATTCGAGCGATCACGTGTAAGCAGAGAGGGGCGAAAGAGACTCTCCTGCTTGCTGGCATGAAACCGCGAAAAAGCCGCCTTTTCCCCGAGCTAAAAAGTTTTCGCAAGAATTGACTATCTTTGGAGGGTCAGAAAATGGATCTCCCAGCCGGTATTCTAACTTTGCAACGCACCGATCGCTGGGTTGGTGTGCCGCTTTGCGCCATTCTAACCCTTCTCAGAAGAATCTTTGAATCCGTCGGTCGGCCAGGACCGCACCAAGTTCAGCGCATTCTCTTCGTCAAGTTCGCGGAGCAAGGCTCAACCGTTCTCGCCTATCCCGCGATTCGTCGTGCGATCGAAATGGTTGGCCGTGAAAACGTTTACTTCGTCGTATTCGAAGACAACCGATTCATTCTCGACGCAATGGAAATTATTCCCGAGGGAAATGTGATAACGATCGCGACGAAGAGCCTTTTCGGACTCGCGACTGGTGCGCTGCGAGCGGTGCTGCGGGTACGGAAAATCGGCATCGACGCGGTCGTTGACATGGAATTTCTGACACGTTTCTCCGCGATACTGACATTTGCGACCGGCGCCAAATCGCGTGTTGGCTTTCATACTTTTTTTGGCGATGGACCGTACCGCGGCGACTTAATGACCCACCGGCTCTTATACAATCCACATCTTCATACAAGTCAGATGTTCGAAGCAATGGTTGAAGCATTGACCCGCGATCCGTCGGTGCTGCCGACGTTTGACTTTACGCCCTCTGTAAACCAGCCGCTCGCAAGATTTCGGCCGTCACTGTCCGAAGTTGCTGAAATCAATGCCCTGCTACAACGCGAAAATCCTCGTATCGGTTCTGCGCCGCTCATCCTGCTCAACCCGAACGCGAGCGACTTGCTGCCGCTAAGGCGATGGCCGCCTCTGCGTTATGTCCAGCTTGCGCGGCGGCTGCTCGAACGTTACCCGGAGGTGTTCATTGTGTTTACCGGTGCGCCGGCCGAAGCCGCTCCCAATAACCAGCTTGCAGACGAGGTCGGTTCAAGCCGCGTCATCACGCTTGCCGGAAAAACGACTCTGCGGCAAGTGCTCCTGCTTTACACCCGCAGTGCGATTTTGGTTACGAATGATAGTGGCCCGGCTCATTTTGCCTCGATGACGCCGATTCGCGTCGTCACGTTGTTCGGGCCGGAGACACCGGCGCTCTTTGCCGCGCGATCGCCAAACGCGATCGCCTTGTGGGCCGGCATCGCCTGCAGCCCGTGCGTGAACGCCTACAACAACCGGCAATCGGTCTGCCGCAACAATCTTTGCATGCAAGCAATCACAGTTAATGATGTTTTTAAAGAAGTTACGGGCATTTACGATTCTCTTAAGAGGACCACATCCGGAAATTAATCTGCCGAATGATGGGTGTGCCAACTCATAGATCGCGCCAATTTCGCTTCGCCGCGCTTGGGATAATCCTCCTCACGGTCGCAATTCGCCTTCCGTCTCTTTTGCATCCTCAGCCAATCGACAGCGAAGGAATGTATTCGGTGGTGGCGAACGAGATAGTTGACGGAGGTCGACCCTACGCTGACGCAGTAGAACGCAAGCCGCCGCTTCTCTTCTGGACGTACGCCGCAGTATTCACAATAGCAGGCAAATTCAATTGGAAAGCGCTTCATATAGTCGCACTCGTGTGGACGCTATGCGCAATGGCGGGCCTTTATGTAATCGGGCGCCTTTTGTTTGATCGCGCTACCGGTTTGATTGCCGCGTTCTTCTACGGTGTTTTCCAACCCTTCTGGTCGTGGAAGAACCTCACATTCGATGCCGAGATGCTAATGAATCTCCCCATCATCTGGGCGTGGGCAATCGCATTCCGTCGTGGTTCGTCGCCATTGCGACCAGAACTCTTTCTAGCAGGTGCGCTTCTCGGCGCGGCTTTTCTGCTCAAACAACCGGCCGCGATAGCAGCAGTTCCGCTCGGCATTTACTTACTTCTTCCTAGCTATCGAGCTAGCCGCAGTTTGACGCGAACAAATTCGATTGTTCAAGCAGCCATGCTCACGGCAGGATTTTTCGCAGCCCTCGGTCTCGTGACGATTGTGCTTTGGAAACAAGGCATCCTCCATGACGCGTTTTACTGGACAATTGCCGATCATGATGTTCCGCACGTTTTTTGGCACAAGGGAATCGTGAATACACTGACCTTCGTTGCAGCCTGTTTGCCTTTGGTGATCGGGGCGATATTGGCGTGCCGGGATAAGGATGAAATTTGGGCTGGGAAGACGGCGGAACGAACAGCGCTTCTAGGATTGCTCGCTGTCTCGGCGATTGGCGCTGCAGCGGGCGCACGCTTTTACCCTCATTACTATGTCCAATTAATTCCTGCGCTCGCACTGCTCGCAGCATCCTACTACGCGCGACTTTGGTCCCGCAAGATGCAGCCGCCCCGATGGTTCCTGCGACCTGGGGTGACCTACTTGTGGCTGGCTCTTACGATCATTGCCTTCTCAATCAAGCACTGGACAGGGCTGGCGCCGCGCCGCGTGCCGTCTGAGGCGGGACGATACTTATTCGCGCATTCCTCGCCTGCGGACAGGATTTTCGTCTGGGGCCAAAGTCCGGGAATATATCTAGACGCTCGCAGGCGTCCTGCCTGCCGCTACATCACAACCTTCCCGCTCACGGGTTATGTTTTCGGCGGACCGATCCCGGGTTTCGATACTCGCAGCCGGATCTTGCCCGGCGCCTGGACCATTCTGGAGCAAGATTTTGCCACGCATCCGCCGACCTACATTGTCGATGTTCAACCCGACCCGAAAAGTGCGCAGAATCCGGTGAAGAACTTTCCGATTCTGGCCAAACTCTTGGCGGAACGATACCAGCCGGTGGCGCACACTGCCGAAGGGGTGATTTATCGGATGCGCTAGGTTTGGTCAGCTGACCAATTAACTTTCTCCTTCAAACGGACGAAGCGATATCAGCGCGACGAGCCGATATTTCCAAAATAATCGCATTCCAAACCCAGCAGGTATGACCGACGCTCGACTTATCGCTGGCGGGTTGTCGCATCGAAGAAAGGTCGCGGGCGTTATGAAGTGATATCTCCCAGCGCGATTGCTTCGCGGGCAAGTTGTCGTAGGCTGCGTATTCTTTCATCATCGCATGAAGCTCCTCGGTAAAATCGGCCGCGAATTTTCCGCCTATAACGCTGTTTTCGTCGTTCCTTAACTCCGGGTACCGACAAAGCGACGCACCGCGCCATCACAAATCCAGATGGAACGCACGAGATGAACGGCAGCACTAAAAGCAGCCCATCCGCAGATGACGGCGTAACTTTGCGGCAAAGCGTCTAACAAAAAGCCACACGCCAGGATCCAGACGTAAACGTTTCTTCTAGCTGCGATCAGTCGGAAACCACGGTCGAACGGCGCGACGTCATCCAGCAGGCGGCCTTTAGCCATCTTCGCCCGGCGTTTCGCGAATTCATGCAATAAGCGCGACCCGACGAGCAACGCGAAAAAGTAAAACACGTTGGGAAATTGTCCGCTTCTCCACAAAGCAAAAGCGATAGCCGCCCACCACGAGTTCTCGATAAAATAATCGAGATGATGTTCCCATTTGCCGCGCTCGGTCGTTTCGATTTTGACGCGCGACTGTTTTCCGTCCAGTCCATCGACGATACCAAATATGAGAGCAGCGACGATTCCGAGCCCGACGCGGCCAAGCGCGAATGCCGCGGTCGCGCTGCATCCGATGACGAAACCTCCAATCGTAATTTGGTTTGGCGTGATTCGCGTTTTGCAAAGAAGCGAGATGATTGCCGTTTCGATTGGTCCGTGAATGTAAGCGGGCAAGTCGAGTGTTCCATTTTGCGCGGAATCGAGAATGAAGCGCTCCGCTACACGACGGCTCTGCTCTGGCGGCGCTGAAAAACAAAGTGGCCTCACGCGCCGGCGCATGTTGACGATGTAATCATCCTCCTCGGCCGCGTCGACGATATCGATCTCGCGGTTGTCGATCTTTTTTTTGAGTTCCTCAAAAAAAGGCGCCGGCGAAAGCGCAAAGAGAAAATCCCTTGTGACCAATGCAGGCCCACACGGATTCCGGATTAGAGACTGTGCGAATTCTGGTGGATCGGAATCGACAAGTGCGGCGGGAGACTGTTTCGCGCAGAGAGCGGCAAGCAAACGCGCGTCACAATAAGTATTTGCTGGTACTATTAAGAAGCGCTCGGAGGGGCTTTGTTCCAAAACGTGCCGAGGAGTAAGAGGCCCAATTACGCCCGAGACAACATGGACAATTATTTCGTCGCGTGCCCACGATCGCTTCGCTAATTCAGCTCCGATGATTTCGGGTGTTGTGGAAAAAACAATCGCGCTGCGAAATCCGAGCCGCTGCAGAATGCGGAGCAAACGTTCGAGTAAGTTGACACCGCACAATTCGATCAACGCCTCGGGTGGATCTGCGATTAAAATCGGCAGGATATTCTCCATCGCCCGCGAGATTAACAGTGGAGTCGCGCGGTGCCAACTGTCAGCGATTTTCAGTTGAGGCGTGCCTCTGCGTTTGATCGACTTAAGAAATCGAACTTCCCGCGCCCCTGCGGGTGGCTGGCGGTGATCCGGCCGTCTTTCATCTCATGGATCCAATCGCAGGCTTCGGCGATGACAGGATTGTGCGTGGCCAAGAGCAGAGCCTTCCCGCCTTGCTGCACAATGTTTTGCAGCAGTTCAAAGGCGCGCTCCGAATTCGCTGTATCGAGATTGCCTGTCGGCTCGTCTGCCAGGATGACACGCGGATCGTTGGCCAGCGCGCGCGCGATGGCGACCCGCTGTTGTTCGCCTCCGGAAAGGTGACGGCTGGGCCTCCGTAATTTGTCGCCCAAACCTACTGCTTCCAGCAGCCCGGCAGCGCGTTCACGCATCTGATTATCGGAAAGCTGCCCCAGCTTGCGCATTGGGATCATCACGTTCTCCTGCGCGGTGAAGTCTTCCATCAGGAAGTGGAATTGAAAAATGAAGCCGATGAACCTGCTCCGTTTGTATGCCATCGCGTCATCGCTCAGGTGCGACACTGGCTCCGAGTCGATGGAAACCTGGCCGGCATCGGGCGGATCGAGCAGACCGAGAATGTAAAGCAATGTGCTCTTGCCGCAGCCGGACGGGCCGACAACTGCATGGATACTGCCTGGTGCAAGAGCGAGCGAGACCCCGCGGAGCGCGTGTACGCGCTCCTCCTCTTCCCCGAGGTAGCGTTCGATATCGTGGCAACTGAGGCAGATTTCCGCGTTCATCTGGCGCCTCGAATTGTAGCCACTGGTGGCAGCTCAGCTGCGCGCCGTGCGGGAACATAACTCGCGATGAAGACGGCGAGGATCGCGAGCAGCGTAGCGAAGACATAATGCCGCCATTCCCAGGTCACCAGGAAGTAATCGGAATAAAGCAAACCGCGGATCCGAATAGGAATATGCGATACGCCCCACGTCATGATCGCACCGAGCAAACACCCGAGCAAAGATCCAGCCCCGGCGATTAGTGCTCCCTGCCACAAGAAAATCCAAGAAATGTCTGTCCGCCGGTATCCCATCGAACGCAAAATTGCGATCTCCTTTATTTTCGCGAGCACAGACATTGTCAGCACATTAAAAATCCCGAAACCGGCGAGCAGGATGATAAGAGAGACCGTAATGGCAGCGGACATTCTTAAGGTCAGAAAAAGTTGCAGCGTGCTCTCCTCGCGTTCCTGCCAGCTCGATGCGCCATGCTGAAACAGCGTTTCGAAATGCCTGGCCAGAGCCGGCGCGCGGTCTGGATCGCGCAGTTTGTAGATGATCATCGACGCTCCAAACGGTCGTTGCAGCAGGGTCTGGGCGATCCTTGCATGTGAGTAAACCCGGGTTGCATCGATTGATCCAACTCCGGCGCGGGCGATCGCCGCGACGGTGAAACGCCAGTACTCGCCGTTGGGCGAAAGTAATTGCACGGTGTCGCCTATACCGGCTTGAAGTATCTCGGCTAATCTGGAGCCGATAATGATCGCGCTGGTATTATTTCGAAAGTCATCAAAGTTGCCGGCAATCAACTGGTGCAGAAGATCCGTCGTTTGCGCGTGCAGGACCGGTTCGATTCCGTAAAGATCGACCGTCGAATTCTCAAATCCGGCGCGTGCGCTGACCGTGCCGCGCAGGACCGGTGAACAGGAGACGACGTTGGAAAATTGCCGGCTGACCCGCATGATTTCGTTCGCATCCGTAATCCCTTCAAAGTAGAGCCGTCGTGGCGCTTTCCCATTTGAGGTCTTGGAAGAGACCATGAGGGGCTCGTAGCGCGGACGGAAACGCGACTTGATAACGAGCGCGCCGTTGCTGCCAATGGTCGAATCAATGAAATGCCGGGCGAACCCCTCTGTCTGTGCCTGGGTGCAGATAAAGATGGCAACACCGAAGACGACACCGCTAAGGCTGAGGAGCAACGCCCGTTTGCGGTGCGTCAAAAAGCGCAGCGCAATGTAAAGGGGCGGCGTCATGGTTCCTTCGGTAGCGTCGGGACGCTGACCATTCGTTGCCGCACTGGCTCCCCGGGCCGCAACTTGTCCTGGTTGGAAACGACTACCCGATTGCCTTCGGAGAGACCGCTTACCGCTTCTGCGTAATCGAGGGTCCGAAATCCAACCTTGACCGTGCGAGGACGTACAATGCCGCGTTTGATCACCAGGACTTGATCCACGATGAGGGCGCGTGTTGGCACGAGCAGAACGTTTGGATGTGTCCCTGTAATAATGTTCATTTCGCCAGTCATTCCGGCCATCAAATTGTCGGGAGGATTTTCCATCTCCAGCACGATGGCATAGCGCTGAGTGGTCGGGTCGGGCGCAGGCTGGATGGATGCAACGCGCGCGGTGAAAGTCCGCGTTCGATAAGCATACAGCTGCAGCTTCGCCTTCATACCAGGCTTCACCTCGCCTACGTCTTCTTCGTTAACTTCGCCGCGGACGTAATTCTGGCGCGACGACACCGTGAAAAGCTCATTGCCGGCCGAAACCAGTTCGCCATCGATGGTCTGGACATTCGTTAGCAGTCCGTCGATCGGGGACTGAACCTGGGCGCTCTTCATCTGTGCCTCGAGCTTTTTGGCGGCTTCTCCCAGAGCATTGAGATTACGATCGCGCTCGATGCGTTCCGTCTCCACCACGCCTCGAAGCCGCTTCGCCTCGCTCTTGGCCTTTTCGTATTCAACCACTGGCACACTTCCGGACAAGACCACTTTTTCGAGCCGTTGCAGATTGTCCTCCGCCGCCTTGAGCAGCTCCGAAGAGGGAAGGGCTAGCTCAGCCCGTTGCACGGCGGCATCCAAATCCGCGCGCGCTTGCTTGAGTTGCCGGGCGGTTGTTTCGTCGGCGATGGTCGCCAGCAATTGTCCTTTCTCCACGCTCTTCCCAATCGCGCCACGTCCGGCCGAGAACGGTTCTGCCAACTGGATGAACCCGGAATTTTGAGCCCGAACGTGGACCACAAACGCCGGCTCAATTCGCGCTGTGCCGTAGACTGCGGAAATGGCTGTGCCGCGCCGGACCGTAGCCACTTCCGCCACTGGCATCACGAAGTAGTACGCCGCCGCGAAGACAAGCGCGAGCAGTACTGCGCCGCCCCATAAGAGCGTCTTTGATTCCGGCAATTTCAATTGCAGGAACTAATGCACGTTTTCCGCGGTGTCCTCAGAAAATTGAAAATAACGTCCGGTTGCGCGGTCCCATTCCGCGACGGCCAGATTGTGCTGATAAATGGCGTTCAACAGTCCAGTTTTGGTTTCCAGAAAAGCGTTTTGCGTGACTCGGTACTCAAGGGGTGACCCGAGGCCGCTGGCAAGATTTTGCTGCACTCCGGTTGCGCTTTCTTGCGCGGCCGCGGACGCGGTGGCAAGCGATCTTTCGCGGCCCTCGATTCCCTTAAGACTGTTGGCGATGTGCTCGAGCTCACGCCGGACGTCCGTCTCCAACTTCCGGCAGGTCAGTTCGTTTATCTCCCGGGTTGCGCGTGCCCTCAGCGTCGCACCCCGCACTTTGCCATTGTCGATAACGCGCCATGTATAACCAACCCGCTCACGAATTTCGGATGAAATAAAGTCCTGTGTCCTGCTTGTTGAACCTTCGCGATGAATCCCTGTAATCGGGATATAATCGCCTGTTATTTCTCCGGTTAGAGCGGGATAGTAACCGGCCTCGATGATCCGCTGATCTTCGTTGGCGGCGCGAATCAGCAACCGCGCCAGTTTTAAATCAGCGCGGCGCTCGAGCGCAGCCGACGTTTCCGAATCAACATTAAGAAACACCGGCGCCATTTTCAGATCACCCTCTGGCTCGGGCAGGATTGCGTTTTGGCCCAGGTCGCGGCCCATGGCCTGCGCGAGTTGCAATCGCGCTTCGGCGTAAGCGCGGCGCGCGCTTTCGATTTGCGAATCAAGCTCGCGAGCTTGCACCGTTGCGCTCGTCAATGCGGTCCGATCGGTCAGCCCGGCTTCATAACGATTTTCTTGAGTCGCGACATTTTCCTCCAATCTTCGACGCTGTTCTTCCCGGATTGACTGGAGAGATCGATTGTAGAGCGCCCCATAAAACGCCACTCGGGCCCGATGAAGCTCCCCTACGATCGCGACATTCAGCTCCTGTTGCGCGATCAAAACGCCGACATCGCCTCGCCGGAGCGAAGGCGGCACGGCGGCGTCAAACAACGTCTGCGTGAAGAAACCACGCGCGAAGGCAAACACTTTAGTTCCACTCTCACCTGCCCGATGGCCGCCCTGCACACCAGCCGGCACTGCCAGTGCCACTTTGGGCCAAATCATAGAACGAAGAACAAGCCGCTGCCCAGCCGCTTGTTCGACGCCTGACTTTGCCTCTTGAATAGCAGGATTTTTCTCCAATGTGGTTTGAAGAACAGTTTCAAGGGTGACGGCACTGGTTGGGTACGCGAAACAAACTACCAAAATCGCGGCCAAGAGTTTTGGCGTTACCTGCTGCCACAAGCTCCGCTGGCTGAGCAAGGTGCCTCGTTTCATCGCTGGCTTAGTTTGGCGGGCGGGCGCGCCACATCGGAGGCTTGCGCCGCGTTGCGGTTTTCAGTCTTCGCCTTTTGGATGTTTGATCCGAAATCGAGCGCTTCCGCAGAGCCGGCGCAGGCACGTGCCAGACGTGCGAGGGCGACGTTATGCAAATAAATTGCGCGCAGGCGGGTGGTGCGTGTTCGCGTTACATCTGATGCGGCTTGCAAGATATCGAGCTGCGTTGCCAATCCGGCGGCGAAATTGCCCTTGGCCATTTCGAGAGCTTCATCCGCTGTCTGCACATTTTTTGTTTCTACGTGGAGCACGCGTTCAGCCTGTTCCAAGTCAAAAAATGCGCTCCGAACTTCTGAGGCGACCGCACGCCGCGCGGCTGCGAGCGCCTGGACGGCTGCTTCGCGCCGGGCCCGCGTCGCCTGCATCCGTCCTTTAGTGGCAAACCCATCGAACACATTCCAGGTCGCGTTTAACCCGACCAAGTATCCGTAATTGAATTGCTGACCGACGTCCGGGTCACGTTCGCTGTAGACTTCGTAGCCGGAAAAAGCTCTAACACGCGGGCGCAGTTCGCTGCGGTCCAGGATGTATTGTTGGTCTTGGATCTGCACGTCGATCTCGCGCGACCTGAGTAGCGGCCGGTTTGCCGCGGCTCGTGCGAGACATTCGTTCAGATCCGGGTGACGGGAGTTATATTGCAATTCTCCTGCTACTTCAAAGGGAGGGCCCTCAGCTCCGGGTCGAAAATCGCTCCCGAACAGCTCGGCCAGCCGGAGATAGGAATTCTTTAATTGCGTCTGCGCGTCAATCAGCTCCGGCCGCTCGTTGGCCAGAGCGACCTCGGCCCGCTGAACGTTCAACGTGCCAACGATGCCGGCCCCCAATCTTTCCTGCTGGTTCTTAAGGTCCTGCTCCAGAACGCGGACGGAATCTTCGCGGACCCGAATTTTCGCGCGGTTCAGAAGGAGTTCGTTAAACGCGATTCGCACTTCCATGGTCACGCGGCTCGCGATCTCTTGGAATTCGCAATTTTGCTTCTCGATGTTGAGCCGCGCGATTGCGACCTGGCTGGGGACCGCGCCGCCGGTGTAAAGGTTTTGCTCCACGCGCAGCGAAGCATTGTAATCTTCGTCCCGGAGCCGGGTCTCCTTTTGATGCTGCCGCTTGTCGTAAAATCCAGTCGAGCTAACCCACGGAAGAAAACCGGAGCGGGCCTCAATCAAGCCGCCCCGAGCGGCCTGCACTGTCTTACGTGCGATTGCGATTTCCGGGTTCTGCGCTTGGGCGATGGCGACCGCTTGTTCGATCGTGTAGATGGGCGTCGCGCGCAGTGGAACGGCTAGGACCAGGCTGGCCAACAATAACACGGGGCCGGACTCTAAACGCATTTCGTCTATCTCCTTGCCAGAGCCTTCCTTGCCACAAGGATGCCCGTGGGCTCTGTCCTTATATCAGTCCTTGCAAGACTGGGCGATCTCGGACAAATTCGGCGCTTGTAATAGTTGGAGCCGCTACGGACGGGCATAATGCACCTTTAATTGATGCGGCCTAATTTGTATCTTGCTCCGATTGATGCAATGCCAATAGCCTTTTAGCCTTATCAGCCTAGAAATGAGAAAAATAAGAATCGCCATCGTCGGAGTTGGAAACTGCGCCAGTTCACTTGTTCAGGGAATAAATTTTTATGACCGCTCCTCCGTTAACGGCATCGGAGTCGGACTGATGCACCGGCAGATCAGCTCATACCGGCCGAGCGATATCGAAGTCGTCGCGGCTTTTGATATAGATCGGCGCAAAGTCGGTCTGGACGTCAGCAAAGCCATCTTCTCGCCCCCGAATTGCACGAAAGTCTTCTGCGAAAAAATCAAGCTCACGGGTGCGATTGTGAAGATGGGTTGCGTTTTCGACGGCTATCCGCCTCACATGCGCGATCTGGATCCGCTCCGCACGTTCCTGCCCCTGGAAAAGGAGTCCACCCGCGAACAGATTATCTCCGAATTAAGGAACTCCTCCGCGGAATTGATGGTCAATTATCTCCCAGTCGGTTCCGAAGAGGCGACCCGCTTTTACGCCGCCTGCGCCTTAGAGGCGGGACTTGGTTTCGTCAATAACATCCCCGTCTTCATCGCTAGTGATCCGACCTGGGCGAGACGGTTTGCCGATAAAAATCTGCCCCTGATCGGCGACGACATCAAAGCGCAAATGGGCGCAACGATTTTACATCGAATGGCTGTCGATCTTTTCCGCAAGCGCGGCGTCAAGCTTGATCGGACGTATCAACTGAACACCGGTGGCAACACCGATTTCCTCAACATGCTGAATCGCACCCGGCTGGCGTCCAAAAAAACATCCAAGACAGAAGCTGTGCAATCTGTGATCGGCGAGCGCCTGGCGGACGAAAATATCCACATTGGCCCAAGCGATTATGTGCCGTGGCAGCTCGATAACAAAGTTGCTTTTATCCGTCTGGAAGGTCGACTCTTTGGCGATGTGCCGATGGAGATGGACGTCAAACTTTCAGTCGAGGATTCACCAAACTCAGCCGGCGTCGCCATCGACGCGATCCGCTGCTGCAAACTGGCACTCGATCGTGGGATCGGCGGCGTTTTGCATTCCGCCTCCGCCTATTTCTCCAAGCACCCCCCCGTGCAAATGACCGATGACGAAGCCTATCGCTGCGTCGAGCAATTCATCCGCGGCGAGCGCGACCGTTGAGCGCTCCGCCATTTTGTTTGGTTGGCGTGCGCTCTATCGAGAAAGTTGCGTCCACTCATCGCCAAGCTCGTCGCGATCGTAAAGGACAAACTCGCCCGTGGATGTTGAATAAATTCCCGCGTCAACGAGCGCGCCGGTCATTTCCGTGACGGCTTTCCAATATGCGGCGATCTGCGGGCGGTAGTGCGCGCGGAGGATCTCAATCCTATCGCGCGTGATGCGGTTTGTTTTCCAGTCAAGAATAAACCATCTCTTTTCGCCCGGGTCGAAGAAAGCAAGATCGACAATTCCTTCCAGGGATCTGTTCTCGTCCATTCTCCAAAAGAACGGCATTTCCGCGTTAACCACCGGTGCGCCATTCGCGAAATGAGAAGGAAACTCGGAAACATTCGAAATTCGCTCGCGCAAAAGTCGCCACTCCCGGGCCGAACGCGCCATGTCCGGCGAGTCCGCATGAGTCGCGGCAAAAACTTTATCCCACGCAGCGGCATCATCGAGCCACGGAATCTGTTGAACAAACTCGTGCCACCACACACCGTAGCGCGTAGCCGGGCTGTCGATCCGCGGCGGACGCAGCTCCGGTTCGACCTCGATCCACACGTCCGCGCTTTCAGTCGGCGCGATTTCTTTCTCCGGCGAAAATTTACTTGGGCTCTTCGTCTCGATAAAGACCGCCGCTTTTTGTCGGGCGAGGTCGATCCAACCGGTCTCGAGTTGCAG
>JBKPGQ010000300.1:0-2276 GCA_046729455.1 Verrucomicrobiota bacterium | reverse complement strand
CCCGTCGACCGCTGTTGAGCGGCCCTGGGTTATTGCCGTTGTTGGTTTCGAGCCCCGGAACAGCGCGGAACGCATCGACTGTACTCTGAATCGAGGCACCGCTTGGCCCAGCCGCCTGGAATACGATCGGCGCAACGAACTCCCTGGGTGGGATACGCTGTGCGTGTGCAGTCTGGCTAACTGGAAGTAACGTCGACAGCAAGCCAAAGGTGGCTATGACGGTCGAACGTATTGGCAGCTTCATCGCTGCATGCTTTTCTCTGCAAGCAGTCGAAGGTTGATGATTGTTTGAGTTGATTACTGATTGTTTAGTTTGCATAGGTTTTTCTTGTTTGCTTTCTGTTTTGGTTTTTCCGGCGTCTGTTGTTTGTGCCGGTTCATGTGGTAAAGCGGAAAGACCGCCTGAAACCCACCACGACTGCGCGAGATTCTTTAAAGAAGCTGTCAGGCTGTAAAAATCCCCCGACCATGGTAAAATTTGCAGCGTCGAGCATCCTGTATGACGACGCCCCCATCCACGCGACAAGAGGTCACCCAACTGCTGGGCGACTGGAGCGGCGGAGACGAGGGAGCGCTGGAAAAGCTGATTCCTCTTGTGCAGCCCGAATTACACCGGCTGGCGCATTATTATATGAGCCGGGAACGCGCCGGTCATACGCTACAAACGACCGCGCTTCTCAACGAGGCCTATCTACAACTTACCGACAAAACACAGCCGCAATGGCAAAACCGCACACATTTCATGGCCGTTGCCGCGCAACTAATGCGGCGCATCATGGTGGATCACGCCCGCGCACGGCATGCGCTGAAACGCGGCGCCGGGGCGATAAGGGTGACTCTGGACGAGACGGCTTTGGTCACCGAAGAGCGGGCGGAGGAGCTGCTGGCACTGGATGAAGCGCTGGAAAAGCTGGCCGAGTTTGATCGCCGCAGATGCGAGATCGTCGAAATGCGTTACTTCGGTGGACTGACCGTAGAAGAGATTGCCGGGGTCCTTAAGGTACATCCCAACACGGTGATGCGAGACTGGAAGGCGGCCAAAGCGTGGCTCTACGCAGAGCTGACCACGGAGGGATGTTGATGGAGCCCGAGCTGTGGCAACGAATCACCGACCTATTTGACGAGGCGATGACGCGGGGCCCAAAAGAGCGCATCGCGTTTCTCGAGGAAGCCTGCGGGGGCGACAGAGACTTGCGCAAACAGGTCGAGCGGCTCGTCAAATCTCACGAAAAATCGGGCGACTTTCTCGAGTCTTCAGCCTTTGCCGTCGCTCCCGAGCTTCTGACGGATGATAGCGCCGGCGCATCGGTGGGGGAACTAATTGGTCATTATCGGATCGAGTCACTCATCGGCGTCGGCGGAATGGGGGAGGTTTATCTCGCGCAGGACGAGCGACTCGGGCGCAAAGCCGCGCTCAAGCTTCTCCCAGATAACCTGACGACGGACGAGACGCAGTTGAGCCGGTTCAAAAATGAGGCGCGGAGTGCCTCGGCCCTAAATCATCCGAATATTCTAACGGTTTACGAGATCGGCGCGGAGGGAAACCGGCAATTTATCGCGACCGAGTTTATCGAAGGCATCACCCTGCGCGAATCGATCGCGTGCGGGAGGATAAATCCGCATGCGGCGCTGGAAATTGCCGTGCAAGTGGCCTCGGCGCTGGCTGCCGCGCACGAAGCCGGCGTCGTGCACCGCGACATCAAACCCGAGAACATCATGCTGCGACCCGACGGGTACGTGAAGGTGCTCGATTTCGGGATTGCCAAACTGACCGAGCAAAGGCTGGCGTCGGACGATCACACGGTCGAAACAACGGGCGCGCTGCAAACGCGACCGGGGTTAGTTTTAGGCACGGCGCGTTACATGTCTCCGGAACAGGCCCGCGGCCAGAAGGTGGATGCGCGCTCGGATATTTGGAGCCTGGGCGTAGTTCTCTACGAAATGGTGGGAGGAAGCCCGCCGTTCCGCGGCGAGACGCCGAGCGATTGCATTGCCGCCATCCTAACAACGGAGCCGCCACCTTTGTCCGGCGTATTGCCGGATGTTCCGCTTAAACTCGAATCCATTTTGCAAAAGGCTTTGCGCAAAAACAGTGACGAACGTTACCAGACGATCAAGGAGATGCTTGCCGACCTGCGCATTCTCAAGAGGGAACTGGAAACGGAAAGCTCCTTGCCGCAGACCAAACCGCGTGCCGAATCTATCGTCGACAAAATCAAACGTCATAAGCGTGGCGCGTTACTCACTCTGGCGGTGGCGCTCCTGGCGGCCGCGGT
>JBKPGQ010000299.1:0-6668 GCA_046729455.1 Verrucomicrobiota bacterium | reverse complement strand
GTGTACGCTCATCTGGCCGATTCTTTCCAGCGGGAATCCTGCCGCGTCCCATGCTTTCATTCCGCCAATTAGATATCCGGCGAATTTTGTATAGCCGGTGCGCACGAAGAGGCGGACGATTTTTTCAAGATCATCATCGCTCTCCATGACGAGAAGGATCGGTTTTTCCGGATCGAGCATCCAGCCCGCCCAGATGGAAAGAATTGGCGTGCCGCTGATGTTGAGCGCGCCGGAAATATGGCCCCCTCCAAACGCAAGCATGGTACGTACATCTACGAGGACACCAGCCTTCTTATCGATTGCTTCCTTGAATGCCTTCGGAGGAAGACCCGGCACGCGTGGAAGATTTCCAAGCACTTTTGGTCCCTCCGTGTTCACTCTTTTCATGAGCGGATAATAATGCGGAACCGGCGGCGCACTCTCGATCGCGTAATCAGTGAAACTTTTCGGATCAGTGAACTGCAAAAACTTATTAAATTTTCGCTCGTAACCGATCGTGCTGCTCAGTCTCGCTCCAATGTCGGCTCCGCAGGGAGAACCCGCGCCGTGATTGGGATAGATCATCACGTGATCTGGCAGCTTCAAATAGAAGTCGTGCAAGGTATGAAACTGTTGTTCCGCGAGCTGTTTGGTGTGTTTCTCGCCTAACAAGTCCGGCCGACCAGCCGATGAAACGAAAAGCGAATCACCCGTTAACACCGCCCAGGGCTCGTCCGGATGGTCTGTTTCGGACAGCAAATAAGACATGTGCTCCGGCGTATGCCCCGGAGTGTGCCGCGCCGTGACGAGCACTTCGCCAAATGTGAAGCGATCGCCGTCTTTTATCTTTTCAGGTCCAAACCCGTACTCAGCGCCGCCTTCGCCACTGGCATAAATCTTTGCTGATTCAAGGCGCGCGCAAAGCTCGCGCGAACCGCTGACTAAATCGGCATGAATATGAGTCTCGAAGATACGCGTGATAGCGAGCCCCGCTTCGCGCGCCATCTCAACATAAACCTCAACATCGGCTCTCGGGTCGAAGATCGCTCCCACTCCTTCGTCGTCGTCACCAAGCAAGTACGAAAGTTCGGCGATGCCTTCGGTCTGAATGGTCTTAAAAATAAGCGACATCGGAATGATTTAACGCGAAACGGCCGCGAACTTCAACAAGATCGGCGTGATGAAATTGGGGTAGCGCACGCGGACACGCTGGGGAGCACAGGCTGCTAACCCGTTCTTTTCGGCAGCCTGCCGAAAAGGCCTCTCGATGCGACGCGTGCTGACCACGAAGTCGTCGGCAAGCTGCCGACGACTGCAGGCTGGCAGCCTGCGCTCCCCAGAGAAGATCACCGCACCTCGACGGTAATCGGCAGGAGATGATTAATCATATATGTGCCGCGGTCAGAATCACGGTGCACCGGTTGGGTCTGGCCAAGTGAGTCTGTTGCACGAGCAACGAGCGTCTGTCTTCCCGGAGCACTCGGTGTTTTCCAATTGAATTCCCAAAGTCGCCAGGCGTTTGGTTTCGATTCGCCAAGCAGAGTCGCCTCGTTCCAGGTCGACCCGCCATCGGTGCTAAGCTCGACCTTTGCGATTTCGCCATCGCTTGCCCATGCTGCGCCATAAACGCGGACACTGGAATTTGCCGGAACGGTTTCGCCTTGGGATGGCTTCGCGATTTGCGCCTTGACCTGCATTTCGGCGAGCGGGGTTAGCTCAGCAATGTCCCCTCGCCTTTTCCAGTAAGCGTAATCGATGGTCTGATAATAGCCGGTGAAAGGATGGTCTGTGACGATGATGCGCTGCAACCATTTGACAGAGGCCATCGCATACCAGCCCGGAACGATCGCGCGCACTGGAAATCCGTGTTCTGCTGGAAGATCGCCGCCATTCATCTTGTAAGCGAGCAAAACGTCGGCACGCGCTTTGCTCAGCGGAATACTCCGGGCAAATCTTAATTCGCCAGGCGGACTTTTCGGATCGTCGAGGATGCCCTCATCAGTTCCTTCGAGAATGACTTCACGCGCTTGTGGCCTAACGAGCGCGCGATTGAGCAAGATCGATAATGGCACGCCAGTCCATTCAGCGGTGCCAACTGCACCCAATCCCCATTGAACTCCTTTTACCTTCGGTTCGAGAAAATTCCGATTATTTCCAGCGCACTCGAGCGTCACGGGAATCGTGACCGACTCTAATTCGACCAGCTCCTCATAATTGATCGCGAATGGCTTCTCGACTTCGCCCTCCACATGTAGCCACCACGCATCCCTGTCGATTTTCGGGACCGGAAAATGCGTCCGAACATAGAATGATCTTGTCGGCGTGATGAAGCCTTCGGCCGTTTCAAACGGCATTTCCAGGTTGAGCGGCTCTTCGCTCCGAACAATCCTGCCGTCGGACAATTTGATGGCGTTTTCTGGCATTGAGTCTTAAATCACAATCCTAGTCACGCCGTTGAGGCGGCATCGGAAGCTTGACGTCCTGCGCGGCAGCAAATTCGATCGCTTTAGAGTAGCCGGCGTCGGCGTGACGAAGAACACCCGTGCCAGGATCGCTGGTGAGCACGCGCTCAAGCCGGCGTTTGGAATTATCAGTCCCGTCGGCGACGACGACCATTCCAGCGTGCTGCGAGAAACCGATGCCAACGCCTCCGCCATTGTGGATCGACACCCATGATGCGCCTGCGGCCGTGTTAATCAGCGCATTAAGCAGCGGCCAATCAGCAATCGCGTCGCTGCCGTCGAGCATTCCTTCAGTTTCGCGATTTGGCGATGCAACCGAGCCCGCATCGAGATGATCGCGCCCAATCACAATCGGCGCCCTGATTTCGCCGCGCTTCACCAGTTCGTTCATGGCCACGCCGAACTCGGCGCGCTCGCCATATCCGAGCCAGCAGATCCGCGACGGCAATCCTTGAAACTGAATTCGTTCACGGGCGAGCTTCATCCAACGAGCGAGCGTTTGATTTTTCGGAAATAATTCGAGCGCGAACTTGTCGGTGCGGGCAATATCATTGGCATCGCCGCTCAATGCGACCCAGCGAAACGGTCCGCGTCCTTCGCAAAATAGCGGACGAATGTATTCGAGAACAAATCCGGGAATGTCGAACGCGTTTTTGATTCCGGCTTTTTTTGCCTGTGCGCGAATATTATTTCCGTAGTCGAACGTCACCGCGCCTTTCTTTTGCAAGGCGAGCATGGCCTCGACATGCACAGCCATCGACTGCATCGCGCGCTCGATGTATTCGTCAGGATTTGTCTTGCGCAACGCGAGCGCTTCTTCGAGCGACATCCCATGCGGGACGTAACCGTTTAACGCATCGTGCGCGCTGGTTTGATCGGTTAGAACGTCGGGAACGACTCCGCGTTTCACAATTTCAGGCAAAACATCGGCGCAGTTACCGACAAGGCCGATCGAAAGCGATTTTCGATCCTTGCGCGCTTGCTCGATCAATTTGAGCGCTTCATCGAGCGAGTATGCGATCTTGTCGCAGTATCCGCTCTTCAATCTTTTCTCGATCCGTACTGGATCCACTTCGACGCCGAGAAACACTGCGCCGTTCATGGTTGCGGCAAGCGGTTGCGCGCCGCCCATCCCGCCGAGCCCGCCCGTTAAAACGAATTTTCCATCGAGCGACTCGCCGAAATGTTTGCGTCCAGCAGCGGCGAAAGTTTCGAACGTGCCCTGCACAATTCCCTGGCTGCCGATGTAGATCCAGGAACCTGCCGTCATTTGGCCGTACATCGTTAGGCCAAGCCGTTCGAGGCGATTGAACTCTGTGTAATTGTTCCATTGGCCAACGAGATTGGAATTGGCGATGAGAACACGCGGCGCTTCATCGTGTGTCTTGAACTTGCCCACTGGTTTCCCGGATTGGACGAGAAGTGTCTCGTCGTTTTCGAGCTCACGCAGTGACCGAACAATCGCATCGAAAGCTTCCCAGCTTCTCGCCGCACGCCCCGTTCCGCCGTAAACAACGAGCCGATGAGGATCCTCGGCAACGTCAGGATCGAGATTGTTCATCAACATCCGCATGGCGGCCTCCTGATGCCAGCCTTTACAGCTTCGTTCGCTGCCGCGCGGTGCGTGGATAATTCTCTTTCCGCTCATAGCTCGGCGTCCTCGCGATCAAAATCGCCGCGGCGAATCGCTTCGGCAACACGTGCGATATCATTCGCGAGTGGTCGATCCTGCGTCAGCGGCTGTGCCAGTTTGCGAACAATTGCAAAGGCGCGTTCGACACCTGTGCCGCTTTTCAACGGCCGCCGATGTTCCAGGCCTTCAGCACCAGCAAGCAATTCGATTGCCACCAAATTTTCCGCAAGATCGACAATTGATCGCAGTTTCAATGCGCTCGTCATTCCCATGGAAACATGATCTTCTTTTCCGCCCGAAGTTGTGATGTTGTCAACACTCGCAGGGTGCGCAAACACACGCGCTGCATTGACCAGGGACGCAGCCACGACGTGTGCGGTCATGAAACCGGATTCGAGGCCAGGTTTCCGGGCGAGAAATGCAGGAAGCCCTTCGCTCTTATCCGGATTAACGAGTCGATCCGTGCGGCGTTCGCTCATGCTCATCAAATCGACAATTGCGATCGCCGCGTAATCGAATGCAAGGCCGAGAGGCGCACCGTGGAAATTTCCGCCCGAAATGACATCGCCACTTTCGGCGAAGACGAGCGGATTATCGGTCGCCGACGCAGCTTCAACTAACAGAATATCTTCGCAGTGTGACAACGCACCGCGCACAGCACCGTGTACCTGCGGCATGCAGCGCAGGCTGTAGGCGTCCTGAACACGCGGATCGTCCTTTAGATGCGACTGCCGAATTTCGCTTCCTTCCAGAAGTGTCAGCAAATGTTTTGCCGCTGCCTTTTGTCCAGCGTGTGGCCGGGCATCCTGCAAGCGAGCATCAAACGCCGCTGGCGTGCCTTTGAGCGCCTCGAGGCTCATGGCACCTGAAATATCTGCGAGACGCGAAAGCCGTTTTGCACGGAGAAGTGCAAGCCCACCGACCGCATGCATGGCCTGGGTGCCGTTTAATAGCGCCAGTCCTTCTTTCGCCTCCAGGCCGGCGGGCTTCAATTTCGCGCGGCGCAACGCTTCACCGCTCTCCATTCGTTCGCCGTCAAGAAACGCTTCGCCTTCTCCGATTAACGCGAGTGCCAGATGCGCGAGCGGCGCGAGATCGCCGCTGGCGCCGACCGAACCCTTTTCCGGAACGACCGGATGCACGCGGCGATTAAGCATCTCGCAAAGCATCTGAATGATCTCGAGCCGAATACCGCTGAAGCCGAGCGCAAGCACGTTTGCGCGCAGCAACATCATTGCGCGAACCTCGGGCTCCAATAGCGGCTCACCGATTCCACAGGCGTGGCTGCGAACGAGATTGAGCTGAAGATCGCTCAAGGCGTTGCGCGGAATGCGAACATCAGAGAGTTTGCCAAAACCCGTCGTCACGCCATAGACGACCGCATCACGTGCAATGATTTCTTCGACAACTTC
Organism: Verrucomicrobiota bacterium; assembly: GCA_046729455.1. Taxonomy (GTDB): domain Bacteria; phylum Verrucomicrobiota; class Verrucomicrobiia; order Chthoniobacterales; family UBA10450; genus Udaeobacter. The sequence goes on along the minus strand of JBKPGQ010000299.1, from coordinate 1,182 downwards.
GCGCGACGCCAGAACACGCGGCCGGGCGAGATCGGAGATCTTAACTTCTTCTCCGTTGAGCGCCACGGCAGCGACGTCGGAGAGTGTCAATGCCTGGCCGTTTAATTCCACTCGCTCAGCTTAGCGGGAAAATGAGAAGATGAAAAGCGATGGGGCATGAGTGGCACACATCCTATGCGCCGCATGGACACATGGGAATCCGTAAAAAGAAAAGGCCAGGTCGAAACACGACCTGGCCTCCTGGGCGAATCCGCCCACAATAAACAACCAGCTGCTGTTAATTATTTTTTGGCTGTCGGAGGTGGAGGCGCTTCCCTCGTTTGCGCACACGCCCCGAGTCCCAAAGCACTGGCCATTACGACCGCGATCATGATCACTTTCAAAAATTTCAATCTATATCGCCTCCTTTCGCAGCAGGTTGCTCCGGTCTGTTTAGACAGGGAACAACCGGGAGGCAATGCTTTTCTCAACTTTTTTGAACGTGTCACAACCGGGCACCAGACTTATTTTGAGTAGCCGGTCGTGCCCGCGCCCGTGGTCACTGTCTCCTTGTGTTGAGCACAAGCACCAAAACTCAAAGCAGTGGCCAAAACAGCCACGATCATGATCAGTCTTAATAGTTTCAATCTATCTCGCCTCCTTTCGCAGCAGGTTGCTCCGGTCTGTTTAGGCAGGGAACTACAGGGAAGCAACGTTTTTCTCACGTTTTTTGGATGTGTCAGCCACATATTGCCGGCCAGCGCACCTGAAGAAGCTACAGCGTTGCAGACGGTTAACGCGGCTCTACAGGATCTATTCTTCAATGATTACTGGCGTGTTGTGATCCACGAGATCGAATAGCTCAACGACATCCGCATTTCGCATCCGAATACAGCCGCAGCTGGCGGGGCTGCCAATTTTCCCTTCGTGTTTTGTGCCGTGGATATAAATGAAGCGCTCGCGCGTGTTGGCGTTGTGCTCGTCCAATCCGTCCAGCCATAAAATACGCGACATCACCAGGTCCTCGGTCGGAGGAAACGGATCGCTGGGCTTGAGCGGCACGCGGCTTTGAAAAATTGTGCCGGCTGGCATGTCGCCCCCAATCTTCTCCGCTACGCGAAAGCGACCGATTGGAGTTTTTAGACTCCCCTTTTCGGTCCCGACGCCGAATCGCGAAGTGGACACCGAATAAGTGCGGATTGG
>JBKPGQ010000298.1:0-11968 GCA_046729455.1 Verrucomicrobiota bacterium | reverse complement strand
CATAAAATGTTGTCAGCAAGAACCGCGCATGATTTTCTAGGCCCTAGTCATGGCCAGAGAATTCAAACCGGTGCGTTTTTTCGTGATGATGGCACTGGCGGCGTTTGTCGTGTGTGGAGTTACAGCGTTCTACACCCATCGCGCGGCCCATGGTAGAACTGCGGAGGAGCGGGCGGCTTATGCAATCGGCTTGAAAGTGGGAGAGCAGGCTCCGCCGGGAGCAATGTTACCAACCGATGCCGACTTAAACATGATGGCTCAAAAATATTTCAAGCAACACGGGTCCGGCAACCAGCAGAATTGGGACTTTGCATTCGAAAACGGTTACACGGACGGATTCAACAAGACGCATCCCCGGCCATGAACCCGCCACCGCCACCTTTGCCGACTCGGAAACGTTTCCCGTGGATTTTTTACTGGATCGTTCTTGTCTTCATCGTTCTCTTCGCGTTTGCGCCAGTAGGATCGGTGATGACATGCGCTTGGATTGCGAATTCCCATGGCTGCCAAGTGGATGAAGGGTCGGTGCATCCCTGCGTCATAAATGGAAAAGATTATGGTCAGCTTTTGTATACCCTGGGTGTGCTGGGCTGGTTGATGCTTGTTACCATCCCCGGCGGGTTGTTTGCATTCGTGGTTTGGTTGATCGTTCTCATCCTGCATCGAGCAAGCTGGCGAAAGCGATTCTCTGCCGGGATTCCTCCTCCGATTCCGCAGCCGCCCTCACCTGTATGAGGTTGTTAGGATCGAAAATTGCAGGCGACATGCCTGCCTCTACAGTTTGCGGCTGACACAGCTGCCGCTACACACGAAGATTCGCACTCATGAAAGATCTGACTCAAGGCTCGGTCACCAGGCATTTACTGCACATGTCGGCGTTCCTGGCCATGAGCATGGTAGTACAGACCCTTTATTTACTGGCCGATCTCTACTGGGTTGGACATCTCGGGAAGGAAGCGATCGCCGCAGTTGGTGTCGCGGGCAACATCACGATGATTGTGCTGGCGCTCACTCAGATGCTGGGCGTGGGAACAACCGCATTGATCTCGCAAGCCGCCGGCAGAAAAGATCAGCCACACGCCGAGCTGGCTTTCAATCAGTCTTTTGTCATGTCGATCGTGATCGCGTTCGCTCTCGGTGTTGTGGGATTCATTCTGCGTCCTGCCTATTGTGACTGGCTGAGCGCGGATGCAGAGACTGCGACATTGGCAAAAGCATATCTCCTTTGGTTTCTTCCCGGACTATTACTTCAGTTTCCGCTGGTGGCCCTGGGCTCCGCGCTGCGCGCGACCGGCATCATCAAGCCAGCTGTCGGATTTCAGGTCCTCAGTGTGCTGCTCAACATTGTGCTCGCTCCATTATTGATCTTCGGAATCGGCCCGTGGCCAAAACTCGGAGTGACCGGTGCGGCTCTCGCCACGTTCATTTCCATTCTCGTCGCCGACGTGCTGATCGTGACTTATTTCGAAGGGAAATATCATTATCTGCGTTTTCGTTTTCCGCTGTTTCGCCCGCAAACCAAAATTTGGGGAGGAATGCTGCGGATCGGTGTGCCAGCCGGCGCAGAGTTTTTGATGCTCTTTGTCTACATCATGATCGTTTACGCGATCATCCGAGGCTTTGGACCAGCAGCACAGGCTGGCTTTGGAATCGGCGCACGCGTGATGCAGGCGCTATTTTTACCGGTGGTGGCCCTCAGCTTCGCTGTTTCGCCCGTGGTGGGTCAAAACTTCGGTGGCCGCCGCGCAGATCGGGTCCGGCATTCCGTCTATTCTGCAATTGGTATCGCATCGTTAATGATGCTGGTGCTTACGTTGATCGCGTTCCTCGTTCCGGGGACGTTGATTCGCATTTTCTCACGCGACCCGCGAGTCATTGCCTTCGGCAGCGAATACCTTCGGATCGTTTCTTTGAATTTCATTTCGGCGGGGATTGTTTTTGTCACTTCCAGCATTTTCCAGGGAATCGGCAACACGTTGCCACCACTGTTTAGCTCGATGACGCGGCTGATCTTGTTCGCGCTACCCGCGATGATGATCTCGCGGATGCCCGGGTTTGAGATCAGGGAGGTGTGGTATCTATCCGTCGGGTCGATCGTTTTTCAGATGTGCGTCAATCTTCTGCTGCTCCGTCACGAGCTGCGAAAGCGACTTAGATTCGATGAACCAGAAAATTTTATTCCGGCGAGCGCGACCGCGTCGTAAAGAAGATTAGAGTTCTTGCATCTAACATGAAGGGCGAGATCGCCACGCGAGAATTTTCCATTAGCGATTACGCGGCGGCGCTTGAGCTGTGGCAACGGGTTGAAGGTCTCGAGATCGCCGAGGGTGATGACAGGGAAAGTGTTGCCGACTTTCTCGTGCGCAACCCGGGTCTGAGTAGAGTAGCAACCGACGGCTCTGCGATCGTTGGCATCGCATTGTGTGGTCACGACGGACGCCGCGGATACATTTATCATCTGGCGGTTGATCCGATTTATCAGGGACGCAGAGTCGGTAAACGTTTAATGAATGAATGCCTCGACGGTTTGCGGCGAGCCGGCCTTAAGCGAGCGCTTATTCTGGTAGCAGACGATAATCCGCGCGGCCGCAAATTCTGGAAGCGCTGCGGCTGGGAAGAAGTCCCTGGGCCCATCGTTATGGGGATTGATCTTTAACCGTAGGTGCTAGCGGCGCACGAATCTTCAGCTCAATAGAGAATTCGCTCACAAACACAAATGGGCATCCTAAGGCGTTAGGTCCCACTTCGGAATAAGGGGTAAGTAGAAATCTCTCGAAAGTCAGTCTCGCGCACGAACAAGGACTTACGATATCATTGCATGATCATGATGTTTCGCCCAATCGCAGCACTTGTCTTCGTGACAATCTCCCTCTCAGTTTCCGCCGCTTCGTGGGATGACGATTCACATTATGTCTCGTTAGGCCCGCGGAATGGCTACTACATCGTGCAACCCGATTCGCATTTGATCCGTCAACTTGGTCTTTATGAAGCGCCGGTGATCGATACGGCTGACCCTTTGCGACACGGCTACGGCGCCGATGCGCTCGCGTTTCGGTTCAATCGGGGCGGCGTATTGATTGCGCCTCCGGCCTACATCGTACAGGGCTTGCCATACGATTTCTATACGCGCCGAATCGGCTCGCTGACTCGCGGTCGCGCGACTACGCAAAATGTGGAGGCGATGTTTGGCCGTGGTCATAGTCGCGCCAATCGCCCGGATGGTTTTATGTGGTATTACGCGTTGCCGGTTTACAATCCGTTTGAGGGCTGGGGTGGCGGCCGCCGGTGAGCCGCATGCGTACTGGACGATCTCTCGCCTGGTCCTAGATTCGTAGCATGCGAGTCGCGATTTTTCTGGCGGCCGTCTTTGCTGCAAGCGTTTCGGCGGTCGCGAGCACGTCGAGCGTCATTAGCCCCGATCACCACCAGACGTTTGCCTACGGCGAAATGATTTGGCATCAGCTTTATCTCGAACGCACGGGGGGTGACCTGGCGGCGCGGATCACATTTAGTAATTTGCCTTACGCCAGTGACGACGAACCGCGCAGGGATGAATCGTTCGATTTTCGTTTCCCGGGTATCAGGTTCGATCCAACACGACGCGCATTTTTTGTGAGTAGTCGGCGTGGTCAGTCAATCCAAGTGGCACGGTTTCGCGGAGATCCGTTCTGCAATTGGGTTGATCTGGCACCGAGCGCAAAAATCTATCTGCTTAAACAGAGCGGACGCGTGACGGCAATTTTAACAGCAACCGATCACCCGCGCGCGGGAAGCCAGTGGATCGAGACAGACGACAATTGGTCGCTGCAAAATATTTTGATTGCGCTATTCGGCCAGCCCGCCCCTGGCCTCCCATAGCCGGCCGAATTGAGTGTGGCAGAGCGAAACTCATTTAGTTCCGCGCCCGAGCGAATTGTCACGTGACCTTCGAACGGCGTAGATCATAATCACGGCGCATGAAGGTAGACGGCCAACATTTTCGAACAATCTGGCTTAAGCCGGACGACGAAGCCGTCGTGCAGCTTATCGACCAGCGGTCTTTACCGCATCGTTTCGTGATCGAAGAAGTCCGCACCGTCGAGCAGATGGCAACGGCGATTCGCGAAATGCATGTTCGCGGGGCGGGATTGATCGGTGCAAGTGCGGGATACGGAATGTATCTTGCGGCGATTGAGGCCGCGGCACGTCCCGCAGCCGCGGGAGCCGACGAGCAACTGGCCTGTGCAGCCGCACAACTCAGGGCGACGAGGCCTACGGCGGTTAATCTTTCCTGGGCTGTCGAGCGTCAGCTAAAAAATATCGCCGAAGGCAAAAACGTAACGGAGAAGGTGGCGCTCGCTCTTCGCACGGCCAGATCGATTGCGGACGAAGATGCGGAGCATTGTCGGATGATCGGGCAACACGGATTGGAACTCATTCGGCAGATCGCAAGAAAGAAAGCAGGAAAGTTCGCCACGGCGAATCCGTCCGCCCGCGGACCAATCAATGTGCTCACGCATTGCAACGCGGGATGGCTCGCGTTTGTTGACCACGGTTCCGCGACTGCGCCGATTTATGCCGCTCACGACAGCGGCTTGCCAGTTCACGTGTGGGTTGCTGAAACGCGGCCCAGAAATCAGGGTTCTAAACTCACAGCCTGGGAGCTGGGCAAGCATGGTGTGCCGCATACGATCATCGCAGACAGTGCCGCGGGACACTTAATGCAACATGGCATAGTGGATTTGGTGATTGTTGGAACCGATCGCACTACTTTTACGGGAGACGTTGCGAACAAGGTCGGGACATATCTGAAGGCGCTGGCAGCAAAGGACAATAACGTTCCCTTTTATGCGGCGCTGCCGTCGTCGTCATTCGATTGGAAGTTGCGAGACGGGCTGAAAGACATCCCGATCGAAGAACGTGGCGCGGAGGAAGTGAAGCAAGCCGACGGCTGGCTCGAGGGACAACAGGTCGAGATCCGCATCGCGCCGGATGAGAGTCCTGCGGCGAATTATGGCTTCGATGTTACACCCGGCCATCTGGTGACCGGATTGATTACCGAACGCGGCGTGTGTGCAGCGAATGAGAAAAGCATCCGCGCGCTCTTCCCAGAGCAGGCGTTGTGAGCGAGTACATAAAGTTTTCGTGCGAACGCGTGGCTGCCGAGATTACTGCCCGCCTTCGCCGAGGTGACGGCGGGCAGGCGTTTGGCGCGCTTGCTGAATTAAATGCATACAGACGAAAACTTCTCGATCTCCGTCTGATCGGTGTGGATCCAAATGGGGTTGGGTTCGGCAACTTGAGCGTGCGGGACGGCGCGACCGAGAATTTTTACATCACCGGTTCTGCGACCGCAGGCATACACGAACTGACCCTGGCAAACTGCGCAAAAGTAGTCGAGTTCGATTTTGAGACGAACCGGGTCCGCTATGAAGGCTCTGCGCTACCGTCATCGGAATCGCTGACGCACGCTGCAATCTACGAGTCGGCTGCAACCGCGGGAGCGATTATTCATTGCCACAACTCGGAGTTATGGGCAGCGCTTCTGAACGAAGCGCCGACAACTTCGAAAGCTGCCGAGTATGGAACGCCCGAGATGGCGAATGAGATAATGCAACTCTTCACGCGTAGCGACGTGCAAAGCAGAAAGATTGTTGTCATGGCTGGACACGAAGGAGGCATTCTAACTTTCGGCAAAGATCTTGAGGAGGCATTCGCCGTCCTCGTGCGCGAAAGGAAGAAAATTCGCCCCTGAATGGCAATGGTATTCGGTGTGCTGCTCGCCACGGCGAGCAGGCTGTAGTCGCGCTCTACCAATCAACGAGGCCGTTCCGTTGACAGCAATTTCGGTGGACGTACGCTGAACAGCATGCATGAAAAATCTTCAGACTGGAATGAGAAAGCGGGCGTTACTCGCAGAACATTCCTCGGCACGGCGCTTGTAACCAGCGCGATGCTTCTTGCGAGAGGATCGGACGCAATCTTCGGAGCTGAGTCTTCAGCGTCACCAAACGTCGCTACGAATCCTACCTGGAAGTTGGGCGGCGATCTTACGGTCAACCGACTTGGTTTTGGTGCGATGCGCGTCACCGGCGAAGGGATTTGGGGCTGGCCACCTGATCGCGGGAATGCGCTCAAGGTTTTGAGGCGCGCGGTCAAGCTCGGTGTGAACTTGATTGACACAGCGGATGCCTATGGCCCGGAAACAAGCGAACTGCTGATCGCGGAAGCGCTCTATCCTTATCCCAAAGGCCTCGTTATCGCGACGAAAGGCGGCTTGACCCGGCCGGGTCCGGGCGAATGGGTGCCAGATGGAAGGCCCGAACATCTCAAACAAGCTGTCGATGCCAGTCTGAAGCGACTGCGCTTGGAGCGGATCGACGTGTATCAACTGCATCGTATCGATCCCAAGGTGCCCATGGAAGAATCGCTCGGCGCCATCAAGGAGATGAAAGACGCCGGGAAGATTCGGCACGTCGGATTATCAAACGTGGAGCCAGAAGAAATCGAGCGCGCGCGTAAAATTGTTCCGATCGTTAGTGTGCAGAACCGTTACAACATTGAAGACCGCAAATCGGAAAACGCTTTGGTCTATTGCGAGAAGAATGGCCTTGGCTTCCTGCCATGGTTCCCCATCGGCGGAACCCGCGGTTTGAAACCTGAGAACGCGCTGAATGCGGCAGCAAAAGCTCATGGCGTCAGCGTTTTTCAAGTCGCGCTGGCGTGGCTCCTGGAACGGTCCCCCGTGATGCTGCCGATTCCCGGCACGTCATCAGTCGCGCATCTGGAGGAAAATGTTGCTGCGGCAAAGCTCAAATTGGCTCCAGAAGAATGGAAAGCGATTAATGCTTTGGCGAGTTAGCAGAAATCCCAGCTGACCGCCTTTGCTGGAATCGCAGCGTGACAAGGCGATCGGTCTGACACGGGCTAAGAACTGATACCGTCGCACCGGGTCGCTGAAGCGAAACACAACTATGCAACTCTCGCGTCAGTTCGAAAAAGCATTGACTTACGCCACGCGGATTCACGGGGGACAACTCCGCAAAAAGACAAGGATCCCCTACATCGCGCATGTCCTCGGTGTGGCCGCGATCGCGATGGAGTACGGCGCGAACGAAACGGAAGCGATCGCGGCCTTGCTGCATGATGCGGTTGAGGATTGTGGCGGCGCGAAACGATTGCGTGATATCGAGCGAAAGTTTGGCAACGACGTCGCGAGAATCGTGGAGGGCTGCACCGACACAGACCAGACGCCAAAGCCTCCGTGGCTGGAACGAAAGAAGGCTTATGTGGCTCACGTTCGGGACGCGCCGATGCCGACGAAACTCGTGTCAGCTTCAGACAAATTGCACAATGTCCGTGCGATCCTGATGGATTATCGCGAGGAAGGAGAAAGACTCTGGTCTCGATTCAATCGCGGTAAACAAGGAGCTCTTTGGTACTATCGCGCGCTCGTGAACGCTTTTAGCGGTAAATCCCGAAAGCTTTCGGGATTAGTGCAGGAGCTCGATCGCACTCTGACGGAACTTGAATTGCTGTCGAATAATGGAGCGCAAGTGAAACAACCACCGGCGCCAAATGAAGCGGCTAGATGAGATCGTTAACAGGGGACGCGTGGCGCCCTTAGTTCTCCTGATTTTTTCGCTGTGCATGCTAGATAACATCTCAGCTGCTACGCGCTCCGACGAGATGCGCGTCACGTTACTTGGTACAGGAACTCCCTTTCCAAATACTGAGCGATTCGGCTCCGCCATTCTTATCGAAGTGGCCGACAAGAAGTTGCTGTTTGATTGTGGCCGCGGCGTCGTCATTCGCCTGACCCAGACTGGAATTAACCCGAAAGAGATAGACGGTCTGTTTCTCACTCATCTTCACTCCGACCATGTTGTCGGAATCCCGGATTTGTGGCTTACGGGATGGTTTTTAGGGCGAAGCAGACCGCTTCGAATCTGGGGTCCTCAAGGAACTTCTAGTATGGCGAAGGACCTTGCTCAGGCATTTGGCTTCGATATTCGCGTTCGTCAGGTCCCTCCTGATCCCCTCCCAGCCAAAGGCGTCGAGATCGATGCGAAGGAAATCGAGCAGGGCGAAATATACAATGACGGTTCAACGCGAGTCTCCGCATTTCTCGTCGATCACGGAACAGTGAAACCAGCATTTGGCTATCGCATCGATTCTGCCGGTCACTCAGTGGTCATTTCCGGAGACACGAAGTTTTCCCAGAACCTTGTGGACTTCGCCAGAGGCGCGGACTGCCTGATTCATGCTGCCTGGAGTGCTGATTGGAAGAACCCCACGCCGCCATCCAAGCGTTCAATTGCGTCTGCGGAAGATGCGGGAAAGGTCTTTGCGATTGTGAAGCCCAAGCTTGGTGTGGTCTATCACTACCAGGATGAAGAAGGCCTTTGGGATGCCGTACGCAAAGAATATAAAGGCCCCTTAGTCATCGCCAGGGATCTGATGACAATCAACCTCGGCAAGACAGTCACCTGGCGAGGAGGATTTTCCGGGGACAGTGCAACCAACGAAGATAAATCCAGAAGTTGACAAACGTCGTGCTAGCCAAAACCGAGTCCCGAGCGTAGCATGACGCTATGAAATCAAAATATAACCCTAGCTTCGGACTTTTTCTGATTTTTACTTTTATATCCGCGGTTTCGATCGGAACCGCTACGGCTCAACCGAGCGGACGTCTAATCGTTCTGAGGCCGCCGAACTTTGGATGGAACTTGGGTTTCAATCTTGAGATCGATGGCAGGTCCGTTGGGAGCGTTGTCCAGGGTCGCGCCTATCACGCATGGTTGCCAGCCGGCCCGCACGTCTTAACCGTGTCCAAGGTACCATACACAGGATATACCGGGCCCACTTCCACAACAGTGAACATCCAGCCGGGATGGACCCATGTATTTACTGCGTGGTGGGATTCGAGTTTCGTTTTCCTCCGCCCATCCGGGGCGTGGATAACCCCCGGGGAACAGTGGCAACTTGGCTGGGCGGCAAGGCCTTCCGGCGGCTGGGCAAGGGCAATCGACTAAGAGCGTCCAGAAGTCGACGAACACCGCGCTCGCCAAAAACGAATCTGGCCCATAGCATGCGGCTATGAAGCCAAGATACACCTCCGCAAATACACTCTTTTTCATTTTCGTTTTTGTCAGCATAGCCTCGATCGGAGCCGCCGCGCAGTCGGGTGGGCGTCTTATCGTTTTAAGGGCTCCAAACTTCGGGTGGAATTTAGCTCTCAATCTTCAGATCGACGGCAGGACCGCCGCCAATCTTGTGCAGGGACGCCGTTACGATCATTTTCTGCCAGCGGGGCGTCATGTACTGACGGTTTCGTCCGTACCCAGTTACAACTCTTATACGCCGACTTCGACGGTGCTGAACGTCCGACCCGGGCAAACCTACGTGTTCACGGCAGTATGGCGCGACACGGACAGTGTTGTTCTTGTCCCATCAGCCCTGCCTCCGGGTCAAGCGTACTAGCTCAAGATCTCTGTTCTCGACGAAGGTGCCATCTTAACGGACGGCGACGCCGAATGCTTCAGCTGGCAATAGATGATCCTTGCCAGCCCTGCTAATGGCTCAGTCTCGGGAGGAGGGGTCGCGTGCTAGGGAGTCGGTGTGGGTGTAGATGTAGGTGTAAGAGTAGGAGTACTATCCGGCGAAACGCTTTTAGCAGAAGACTATTTGATCTTCGCCAGAATCTTTTCCATCTCGTTCCGACGGAAGGCACGCATAGTGTGGCTCTTGACGTTGCCGAGTGAGCCGATCTTAAGCATGAACGCGCTCATGGTCTCGTCATCAGGTGCGTCGAAGACGACGACGGCGTCGTACGCGCCCATCGTCCAGAATTCTTCGACGACTTTCATCCCCATTTTCTCGGCCTCCGCCATGGCAGCATCGCCCCGTTTCACCGTATCCTTAATATTGCGAATGCCCTGGTCGGCAAACTGAATCAAACCAACATAAGTAGCCATGATTTTGTCCTTTCGTGTGGTTGTGGTTCAAAACTATTCCAGATCGCTCGCTACGCAAAAAGATCAACCGCTCGCCTTCGGTTAACCCGCCAAAATCAACAATAACACAGTCGTGGCTCGTAATGTCGGTTCTATGGCCTACCAGGAACTTCGAAGGATAGGATATCGTGGCTTCAGAGAGGTAATGAATCCAAAGCTGGTTGGCTTTCTCGGTTTTGAAGGCGTCGCTGCATCGGAGCTCACGCGTGCCGCCGATGTTTTTGCAGCTGCGACTCTCGATGGCGGTTATGGAAGTCGGATGTCATGTTACCACGTCTGCACGATTGGTTTCACTTCCGAATATTTTCGCGCGGAATCGGGAGTCGCGTTCTGGCCAGATAGCACGCTCGAAACGGTGTCCGAATTAGACACGCTTGTTATTCCAGGAGGTGATGGACTTCGGCGTTCTTTAGTCGGTGAAAGGATCGCCGATTGGCTTCTGGCGCGCGTAAACCAAACGCGCCGCGTTGCTGCCATCGGCGCTGGAATTTATAATGTGGCGCCAACTGGATCACTCGATGGGCGCGAAGTCACCACTCACTGGCGTTATGCCAGCGACGTTGCACGGTGTTTCCCAAACCTTCGTGTCGATCCCAGAAGGCATCTCGTCAAAGATGGTGCCTTTTACACTTCTGGTGGTCCCGGTGCAGCTATCGATCTTTCGCTTTCTCTGATCGAAGAGGACTATGGCCGCCATGTAGCATCGGTGGTTGCCCAGAAGTTTATGGGCGCGCCGATGAACGGTAACGGCCATCACAAACTGTCCAGCCCGCTCGAGTTTGACAGTCAACCGGCTGATCGGTTTGCGGAACTCATCCCGTGGATCATGCGAAATCTGCACGAAGACCTTTCAGTCAATTCGCTGGCGCGCAGAGCGTGCATGTTGTCTCCGAGCCATTTTAATCGGGCTTTTAAAAGTGTGTTCGGGAGTGCGCCGGGGGAGTTTGTGGAGACCCTGCGCATCAACGAAGCAAAGCGTCGCCTGTCCGTTCCGAAGTGGACTCTGGAGACCATCGCTGCCTCTGTTGGCTTTTCGGACGCTCAAACATTCCGGCGCGTTCGAACGGAGATTTGGAACGAAGCCGCGCAGTTACCTGAAAAACTACAATGCCAGGTCCATCGTGGGCTTCGCTAATGGAGAAACGTCAACGCCGATAGGAAGAGTGTCTGGCGCACGAGAAGCGGTAGTGATTCCAAATCAAGGTTAAATTCCCTTTGCCTTGAGGGCAGACGCGAGTTTAACAAGGCTCTCTCGAATCTGAGCTGGCGTCCACGCAGCAAAACCGAATACGAACGCTGGCTTGAGCTTCGCTTGGATGGAAAAAAACGAGAGCGTTGACGGCCTTACTCCGATATCAAGTGTGATACGCCTGATCATAGGGAAGTCTTCCTCCCGCTTCAGCCAGGCGACGATGTTCAATCCAGCTTCTGGAACCTGCAACGTGAAACGATCCCCCAGTAACTTGTTGAACTGTTCGATGAAAAAATCTCGTCGCTCCGCGTATATTTTTCGCATCCGTTTGATGTGACTGAGGAAAAAACCCTCGGTGATAAATCGCGCCAGCGTCGCCTGGTCGACCGGAGACGAGTGTTGATCCATCGCGCTGCGGATCTTAATCAACGAATCGACTAGCGGCTCCGGTGCAACGATATAGCCCAGACGCAAAGAAGGACAAAGAATCTTGCTCATCGTTCCCGCGTAAATCACCCGGCCGGAGTTATCCATCCCCTGCACCGAAGGGAGCGGCGGTCCGGTGAAACGAAACTCGGCGTCGTAGTCGTCTTCAAAGACGAACGCGTTATGCGCACGGGCAAAATCGAGCAAGCCTGTTCTGCGCGGAAAACTCATCGTCACGCCGATAGGAAATTGATGCGAAGGAGTGATGTAGATGAGTTTTGGCAAAGGCTCCTTTCGCGATCGCGCAATGACGATTCCTTGATCATCGAGCGGCTTTGGAACGATCTTAGCACCG
>JBKPGQ010000297.1:0-2748 GCA_046729455.1 Verrucomicrobiota bacterium | reverse complement strand
CCAGGAGTGATTGCTCTGGTGTGCCTCGGAGACACGGGAATCCGGTCGCACCTGAGCTACGGCCCACTTGAAGTTGGCGAGCGCCTTACCAGTTCACGACGCTCCACCATGCCTTGAGATATTCGGCGCGGCAGTTCTGGTCGCTGCTGGCGGAATTCGGGTGACCGGCACATACCGGCAACGCGATGGTGTTCCGCAGCCATCGTCCGATTTTCGGTTGCAATCACCATAGCGTCCTCCCACGCGAGAGGGTTCTCCCACGGGAGTCCATTGGCCCGACCGGCTCCGGAACGAACGGCGTGGGACGCTAGAACGGGTCCCAACAATTAAGTTTTGGAATGGAAAGCCCGAACGCTTTGCGTTGGCATTTCGGTCCTCTTCAGACTGCACTTTCGCCGACATAAAGTCGAGAGAATTTTCCGCATCGTCCCTGGTGAGAGTTCCGATGGCCGCTCCTTCTTTCCGTCGCCGGCGCTGTTGCGGGGCCCATCACCGGCGTACTCAAGCGCATGACTACGGCATAGGCAGCGCGTCAAACATTCAACCGATTGGCTTGAGCGCCGACGCCCTGAATCTTTAGCGCATGCGAACGGGCGTTGAGGGTCACGAGTATGACCATGACCAAATCTGTCGCCAAAATCAGGTTTGAGACACGTCCGTGAAGGCGGGGCCGGGATGGCTGGTCATTGTCACGTTTCCTGATCGGCCGGAAATGCAGGTCAGGGGCTTCGCGACCGAGGCCGACGCGCAGAACTGGATCACCAATGATTCCTCGGTTCGGCCGAATCCGATCCGCTGGGTCGGCGCCCCTGCCGAGATCACACGCTGAGGCCAGCACGACGAGAAATACGCCGCTTGCCACCGTCACGAAGCGATGCCTACAATAATGGTGTGAGAATATTTCTTGCCGGCGCCTCTGGCGTGATTGGGCAGCGGCTGATTCCGCGGTTGGTTCAGGCCGGGCACGTAGTCGGCGGCCTGACGCGCTCTCCCAGCAAAACGGATTTACTGAGCCACCTCGGTGCCGAACCGATTCTTTGTGATGTCTTCAATCGGGAGGCACTTATCCAGGCGGTTCGTGACTTCAAACCGGACGTCGTGCTGAACGAACTGACCGATCTGCCGGATGATGCGGAGCAGATCAGTGAACTCGCAGATCTGAACGCTCGCATCCGAACCGAGGGAACCCGGAATCTGATCGAGGCCGCGCGGCGGAGCGGGTCGCCGAAAATCCTGGCTCAAAGCGTCGCCTGGCAATTACCTGAAGGACCCGATGCCCAAGCTGTCGCAGAACTGGAGCGTTCCATTCTCGCCGAGGGCGGTGTTGTGCTGCGCTATGGACAGTTCTACGGGCCTGGCACGTATAACGAGCAGCAACCACCCAAGGAACCTCGGGTACACATCGACGGAGCTGCCGACCGAACGGTGGAGGCGCTGGGCGAGCCAACGGGCATCGTCGTCATTACCGACTGAGCGCGCGCGACCGCGATCCGACCGACCGTCGAGCTGCGTTGAGTTCGGATGGATGAGATCCTGGCCGACTACAACGAATTACCTTTCCCCCTCCCCCAGAAGCACAGTTGGCGGAGTACCTTTCGCTTTCACATAGAACACGAGCAGTTTTGCGGGTTGCGTCTCACTGGCATTGCGACTCACGATGTGTACGTCCGTGGGCGATTCGTAAAAGACTTCGCCGGCGTGAACTGTCTGGGGGCTACCACCCTTCACTTGAGTAATGACGCTTCCTTCGAGCACATACACAAAGAGATCTGCGTTATGTCGATGTGGCTGGGAGACCTCGCCGGGAGCGAAGTCGACGGTTTCTATCATGCCTTCCTTTCCGGGCACATCGGGAAGATCCTTGGTCATCAGACGTGTCACTTTTCCGACCTGGGAATTAGCGCTGCTGAGCGCTAGTGCGCTGCTAAACGCCAGTAATAAAAACAATACCATCTTGCTCATTTTCTGCTCCTTTCAACGAGGATACTCTTCGCACGGAAGGACCATTCGATGCGCCCTAGCCATTCAGTGCACCGACCAGCTCCGCCGTCGTGAGGATGGCGTGGGCGTAGGTCGGCCCGTCGATATCCATTGCGGCGCGCATCGCCTCAAGCGAACGAGCGGCGGTTCCGTCCCGAACGAGCGTCACGTGGTAGCCGAGCTCCATCCCAATGCGTCCGGTCGCTTCCAGGCACGTGTTGGCCAGAAGACCAATCAGGATGATCTTCTCCTTGCCGTAGCGCTTGAGCTGATGATCAAGGTCTGTGTTCGGGAAGCCGCTTGATGCCCAGTGTTCCGTCGCGACGATGTCGCCTGGTTGCACCTGGAAGTCGTCGCGGAAGGTGCCGCCCCACGTTCCCTTGGCGAAGGCCTGCCGTTCGGCCGCTCCGAGCTGGTAAGGCGACGGGTATTTCCAGTTGACGTAGTCGCCCGGTTCCCACCGATGGTGCGGCACATGGTAGACCGTGATGCCGAGTTCGCGGGCCGTGCGCACGATGGTGCGAAGGTTATCAAGAAGATTGTTCTGTTCGGCCATGTCCTTCACCCATGGCCACAGCTTGCCGCCCTCGCTCAGGAAGTCGTTGTAGAAGTCGATGCACAGGAGTGCCGTCGTCTTCGGGTCATAGGTTGGTGTGTTTGTCATCGAACTCTCAATGGCTTGAGTATTGTGCCGGCACAGCGCAATGATCATCGACCTCCTCGACGGCAACCGAAATGGGTTGCGCGCGACGCTCATGGACATAGGCG
>JBKPGQ010000296.1:0-1549 GCA_046729455.1 Verrucomicrobiota bacterium | reverse complement strand
GCTGGTCACGATGCGGCTGCCTTCGCCTCAGCAGCCTCAGTCGGCTCTGAATTTGCAGGTCAGCTTCGAAGTGGCAAAGATTCAGCCCGCCTCAGGCGCGCTCGGCACGATCCGAATGGTTCCGTCGCAACAGCAGAGACCTGCGCCTGGTGGTTTGCCGTCATTTGCAGTTGCGGGATTACAGGTAGTGCCAAATTCTGAGACCGCGCCAGTCCAACTTACACCATCGCGGCAGGGACGGGCATCTGTCCTGATTACGGTGCCATTCCAGATTACGACGCTTGAGTTTGCGCCGTCGCTCGAAATCGCGTCGGTTATCCTAAACTCGAATTCCAAGCAGGTGGCTGTTCAGTTGCCGGGCGCCGGGCCGGCCCCAGCTGAAGGAGCGCCAATGTTTGAAATAGCAAATCTGGAGCTCGGCGAGGGCGGCGACATCGGCATGATGCATCTGAACCCTGTCAGCGCGCCAAAGCGAGTCTGACCGGACGAAGCTTCCCTGTTAGAAGAAGGGCGGTTCCGCAGCTCAGCGCCAGTTTAGCGAACGCAGTGGTTTCGGAAGAAACGCTCCGTTCTTTCGAATCAGCTTACCGTCGAAATAGATTTCTCCGCCACCGTATTCGGGGCGCTGAATGCTTACCATATCCCCGTGCACCTGGCTTCGGTTTCCATTGTCTGCTTCTTCGTAAGCTTGCCCGGGAGTAAAATGGAAGGAGCCGGCGATTTTCTCATCAAACAAAATGTCCCGCATGGGATGTAAAATGCGCGGATTAAATCCGAGTGAAAATTCGCCGATGTAGCGTGCGCCCGGATCTGAATCGAGAATCTTGTTCAGTTTTTTCGTCTCGTTGCTTTTCGCGTCAACTATTTTTCCGTTCTTGAATTCGAGACGGATGCCATCAAAGGCGATTCCCTGATAAATGCTTGGGGCGCTAAACGCCACGTGGCCTTCGACTGAATCTTTCACGGGGCAGCTGAACACTTCACCATCGGGAATATTGCGATCGCCACCGCAGATCACGGCTGGAATCCCCTTCATGCTGAAACGGAGATCCGTGCCGGGCCCTTTGATTTCGACTCGGTCCGTCTTTCCCATCAAACGATGGAGGGTCTTCATGCCCGGCAGAAGCTTCCGATAATCCAGCGTGCAGACTTCGAAATAGAAATCTTCAAACGCCTCGGTGCTCATTCCTGCAAGCTGTGCCATGGACGGTGTGGGCCAGCGCAGGACTACCCACTTGGTCTTCTTGACTCGCTGATCCTGTACCGACTTCATTTTCCTGGCGATTAATTTCATTGTCTCCGGCGGCACGTCGGACAGTTCCGTGACGTTCTTGCTGCCTCGCACTGCGATATACGCATCCATTTTCTTCATTCGCGCCAGTTCGTGACTTGCTATGAGATTTAGCTGTCTGTCAGAGGCTACCAGCGCGAGCGCGCGGTTTACCCGGACATGATAGGTCTGGGCTAATGGTATTCCGCCCGCTTTCCGCACCGCGCGTACCAGCGCGATCGTCATTCCGTCAGGAATATCGAATGCCTCGATGAGGAC
>JBKPGQ010000295.1:0-3305 GCA_046729455.1 Verrucomicrobiota bacterium | reverse complement strand
GCTTAGCGGAATCGTTGCACGAGAATTAAACTTCGAAGGCGCTCTGGTCAGCATCAACCACGTGGATGTAACATCAGACTTAAAGAACGCGCACGTATTTGTGAGCGTTCTGGGAGCCGAGTCTGGCGAAAGCGTGATAAGTAAGCTCACGTCTCATCGTCCAGCCTTACAAGCAGAACTTGCTCGTCACGTCACAATGAAATATACGCCGCACCTCATTTTTCATCTCGATAACTCCATCGAGCGCGGGGCACGGGTTATAGAGATCATGCAGGAGATAGAAGCGTCTCAAGGCGAAGAAAAATAAGGCTTTAAACACCCAAGGCTCAGCGCCCAACGTCGAACGTCCAATGCTCGCTAAAGCGCCCTCTGCCTTGGATGTTGAGCGTTGAAAGTTGGAAGATGGGCGTTGAAGATGGCGATGTCGTGACCAACCCGAAATTCGAAGAAATCGGCCAGATACTACGCGAGAACCAGCGCTTCGCCATCCTGGGTCATGTTCGTCCAGACGGCGATGCGCTGGGCAGCCAGCTTGCGCTGGCGCTTTCTCTTCAAGCACTCGGAAAAGAAGTCCGCGTATGGAATGAAGATGGAATGCTGGAGAAGTATTCTTTCCTTCCACGGGCCGAGTTGCTCACTAAGCCGCCGTCCACTCCGGAGGATTTCGATGTTGCCATCGCGCTCGACACGGCAATTCAAAATCGGCTTGGCACGGCTCTGCCAGCAGTTCGGTCGGCGAAAATCTGGATTAATATTGACCATCATCTGAGTAATCCCGGCTATGGCGACGTCGTTTATGTCGATTCGTCTGCTCCTGCCACAGCTGAAATCATTTTTCGCCTGATCAAGAGCCAGGGCTTGCCGTCCAATCGGGACATCGCGGAAAATCTTTACGCGGCGATCTCCACCGACACGGGCTCGTTTCAATATCCAAAAACCAGCGCCCACACTTTCGAGATTGCGTCCGAACTCATTCGCACAGGTCTCGATGTTGGACGCCTGAGCCAGCAGCTCTATGAGAATTATCCGCGGCGCCGTTTGGAACTCTTGCGAGAACTGCTGCGCACCATGCGCTTCCAGCAGGAAGGTCACGTCGCAAGTTTTAGTCTTAGCTTGAAAGCAGCGGCTGAATTGAGCGTCCTTCCCGAGGATAACGAGGGACTGATCGATCATCTGCGCGCAGTGCACGGCGTTATCGTTGCCGTTTTCTTCGAAGAATTAGCCGATGGCAAAGTGCGTGTGAGCATGCGTTCGAAAACCGATGCCATCGATGTCTGCGCCATCTGCCAGAAATTCGGCGGAGGAGGCCACACGCTCGCCGCCGGCGCCCGCGTGCGCGGGACACTCGCGGAAGTAGAAGAGCGAGTTTTGGCAGAAGTTGGCGAGAGAGTTAAATCGTTAAATCCGTTACAATGTTAAAACGGCGGTGCCGCAACACTTCAACGATTTAACGTTGTAACTCTTGCAACCTTTTTATCCTTTTTGACATGTCTCATCTCGTCGCTCCTGACGGCGTCCTGCTCGTTGACAAGGCTGAGGGGATGACTTCACACGACGTGGTCGCGCTGGTCCGCCGAAAGCTGCAGGTCAGGAAAGTCGGTCATTGCGGGACGCTTGATCCCATAGCAACCGGCTTGCTTTTGATTACTGTGGGGCGCGGCACAAAGGTCCAGGATTTGCTCATGAGCGAAGACAAGGAATACGCCGGAACATTCGTGCTCGGAGTAACAACAGATACACAGGATCGGCAGGGAGAAGTAATACAGCAGCGTCCGGTCCCCGCGTTAGACGAAAACCAAATTCGCGCTGCATTTGAAAAATTTCGGGGCGATTTTTATCAGATGCCGCCGATGGTCTCCGCGAAAAAGCATGGCGGAGTTCCGCTCTACAAGCTGGCGCGCCAGGGAAAAGTAGTCGAGCGCGAGCCACGCCTTGTGCATGTCTATCGCTACACGATCGATCGAATTGCGCTGCCCGAGATCGATTTTAGCGTCCTATGCAGCAAAGGTTTTTATGTTCGTACATATGCTCATGATATCGGTGAGACTTTAGGTTGCGGTGCGCACCTAAAGTCGCTGCGACGTACAAGATCCGGGCGCTTCGATGTTGCTAACGCCATTGGTGTTGCTCAAATCAAAGATGCGCCACGTGAGGAAATTTTGAGCAGACTCCTGAGCCTTCCAGACGTGTCGCGCATGCGAGGAGCATGAAATATGACCCGTGATTGGTTACATCGTTACATCGTTACATTGGGACACTTTTGTAACTCTTATAACGTTTCAACGCTTCGACTGTTCAACGATTTAACGCCGCGAAGCCATTCGTCATTTTGCTGATGAAAACGCTTCGATCGATCGACGAATTATCGCACCTACCCGGCCCCATCTTTCTCGCCATCGGGGTCTTCGACGGTGTGCATCGTGGCCATCAAACGGTCATTTCCACTTCTGCCCAGCACGCCCGGTCGGCAAACGGCACTCCGGTCGTCGTTACTTTCGACCCGCACCCGATGAAAGTCCTTCGGCCCACGGAGGCCCCGCATCTGCTCACGGCCACGCAACACAAGATCGAATTGATCCGCGACCTCGGGGTCCGGCACTTGCTCGTCATCAAGTTCGACAAGGCATTCGCCGCAACGCCGCCGGAAGACTTTGTGCAACAACTCGTAACGCATTCGAAACCGCTGCGCGAAATTTGCGTCGGGCATGAATGGTCATTCGGAAAAGGCAGGCGCGGCAATCTTGCCCTCTTAAGAAAGCTGGGCGCGGAATTCGACTTTGAAGTCGTCGGAATTCCCGCTGTCACGCTCAGGAACGGTGAGCTGGTGAGCAGCACAGCAATCCGTCACGCTATTGAAGCAGGTGATCTCGCGAAGGCCGCTGAGATGCTGGGCCGCGAGTACACGATCCTTGGCACGGTTGTGCGCGGTGAACATCTCGGAAAAAAGATCGGGTTCCCGACGGCGAATCTAAGCGCCCACAGCGAGCAATTTCCTCCAAATGGGGTCTATTTCGCGCAGGCCACGCTGAATGGAATCATCCATCCTGGCGTGGTAAATCTCGGCTATCGACCAACAGTGAGCAGCGACAAAGCCGAGCGCGTACTCGAAATTTACCTGCTTGACTTTGACCGCGACATTTACACCAAGGATATCGAAGTGCGCTTTGTCCAGTATCTCAGGCCAGAACAGAAGTTCGAAAATCTCGATGCTTTGGTTCGGCAGATCGAGCTGGACGTGCAGCAGGCACGCAAACTTTGCACGGGATAGCGGGGCGGCGCGTTCTACGTCCGGAGAAAGCTAGGAT
>JBKPGQ010000294.1:0-4512 GCA_046729455.1 Verrucomicrobiota bacterium | reverse complement strand
TTGGATTGGTCTTGCTCGGACCTTCGCAAAGAACTTGAACAGCGCGGCCCACCAAACGTTCGCCAGACCGGCGCGTCGATTCGTTGACAAGCTGAAGCAAATCCTGATTCCGCTGTTCTTTGATGCGCTCATCGATTTGATCGCGCATTTCCGCGGCGGGCGTATCGCGGCGCGGCGAATAGCGAAAAACGAACGCGTTATCAAACTGGAGTTCTCCAACCAAATTGCGCGTATGCTTGTAATCGTCGTCGGTCTCGCCTGGAAATCCCACGATGATATCGGTGGTAATGGCAATGCCCTCGCGTGCGTGTCGGATGCGGCGAACCAGATCGACATATTTCTCCGCCGTATAGGCTCGGTGCATCGCCTTGAGAATTTTGTTGGAGCCGGATTGCAACGGCAGATGGACGTGCTCCGTCAGTTTCGGCAGACGAGAAATCGCGTCGATCAAGTCATCGCGGAAACCGATGGGATGTGGGGAGGTGAACCGGAGCCGTTCCAGGCCATCGATTTCATTCACCGTTTCCAGCAACTGCACAAAAGGACTTTTGCCATCGCGTTTCGGAAATTCGTGGCGGCCATAAAGATTCACGATTTGTCCAAGCAACGTGACTTCTTTGACACCATGCGCGACCAGGTCGCGCACCTCCCTCACGATCTCGTCAATGGAACGGCTGCGCTCCGTGCCGCGCGTTTGAGGGACAATGCAAAAGGTACAATGCATGTTGCATCCCTGCATAATGGACACGAACGCCGTGGCCTGCCTGGGTGCCAGCTGTTGATTGCGAATCGTCGATTGCGACCCGGGTTCCTCCGCAATATCGACGATCGACAAACGCAGATCATCCATCGCGCGATTCTGGTTCGGCGCGAGCTGAGCTTGCTCGCCGTGGCGAGAGCGCGCTGTTTTCTTCGCCACCAATTCTTCCACGTAATCCGCAACGCGATGAAATTTCTGCGTCCCGACAACGAGATCGACGTGCGGCAGATTCTCCAGTAACACCTCGCCACGGGCTTGTGCCATGCAGCCAAGAAACCCGAACACCACATGCGGCCGCTCTTTTGCCATTCGCCCTAGCATTCCCATTTTGCCCAGCGCTTTTTGATCGGCCATGTCGCGGACGCTGCACGTGTTCAACAGCACTACGTCAGCTTCTCTTTCGTGGGCCACCCGCTCGTAGCCGCGTGCGATGAGCGAGTGCGCGACCTGTTCCGAGTCGCGCTCATTCATCTGGCAGCCGTAGGTCTTGATGAAAAATTTCGGCATGGAACGGGCGAAAACAATACACGCCCAGGCTGCCTCCGTCCAAAACAGGACACGGATTTCACCCGCTCTCGCGCAAGGCTACGGCGCGGCGGGTGAACTTACACGAATCGATTCCAGCTTACGAGGTTCGTGACAATTCGTGTAAGTCGTGTCTTAAATCGCAGCATGCCTGAAATGAAAGATGAGCCGCCAGCAATCGGGATCATTGGCGGCAGCGGTCTCTATCAAATAGAAGAATTGCGTAATGCAGCCGAGCACAACGTCAATACGCCATTTGGACCACCGTCGGACATGCTCGTTGGCGGAAAGATCAGCGGACGCCAGGTTTATTTTTTGCCGCGCCACGGACGAGGCCATCGGATTTTGCCGCACGAAATCAATCACCGCGCCAACATCTACGCCCTGCGCTCGCTGAATGTTCGCTGGATTATCTCGGTGGCAGCGGTGGGTAGTTTGCAGGAAAAATATGCGCCGCGGGACGTGTTATTGCCCTCGCAGTTTTACGACCGCACCAGCCGTCGCGAAGCGCACACATTTTTTGGAGAGGGCATTGCTGCGCACATCGCTTTTGCCGAGCCGATCAGCACAAAGTTGCGCAATCTTCTGGCAGATTCAGCAAGATCTCTCGGTGTCACGGTGCATAACGGTGGCACCTACGTGAACATGGATGGCCCTGCTTTTTCGACTCGCGCGGAATCGGAATTCAATCACCGCAATGGTTTTGACGTGATCGCGATGACCAACCTACCGGAGGCGAAACTGGCGCGCGAAGCGGAGGTCGCATTCGCCACAATGGCGATGATTACCGACTACGATTGCTGGAAAGTGGAAGAGGAACCGGTCTCGGCAGAAATCGTCCTCAGCCATTTAATGGCGAATGCGGAAACGGCGAGGAAAGTGATCCTGCGTGCAATCCCACAGATCCCCGGCGAGCCGAATTGGCCGGAGCATTTCGCCCTGAATACCGCGTTGATCACAGACCGCAAGCTTTGGCCAGAAACTACCACCGAAAAACTGAAACCGATCTTGGAGCGATTTTTGGCGGATTAAGGTTCTTCTCGGGAGCCTCTTCGCCTAATCATCATGCACAGTGCCCCGATTTGGGCTGCTTTGTGTGCCGCAGTTACAGTAATCCGTAGTCTAGCGGCACCCTTCGCTACAGTAGGATACCGAATTGCCGGAACGAGAAATCCTTCGCCTTGCAGCGCGGCTGCCAGATCAAGTGTTGCTTTCTCGTCGCCCACAATCCAAGGGAAGATTGCGCTGTGGGCAGCAACGTCTTCTCCCTTTGCTCCGGCGCGCGGAAGAAGTTGCTGCATCAATTTGATTCTTTCCCAAAGCAAAAGTCTCCGTTCCTCGCCTGACGGCGACGCAAGAAAATCAACGGCCGCGAGTGCGGCTGCCGCGGTTGCTGGCGGCGGAGCTGTAGAATAAATGAAGGAACGGGCGCGATTGATTAGCCAGTCGACTAGGGCGCGTGACCCGCAAATATACCCGCCGCTCGCGCCAAGCGCCTTGCTGAGCGTTCCCATCTGAACATCGATTTCCTCGCTTACGTTTTCCTCCGCAGCGAGGCCACGTCCGTTTGGGCCAATCACCCCGACGGCATGCGCTTCATCGAGCATGAGCAGTGCACCGAATCGTTTTTTTAATTCGACCAGTTCGCGTAACGGCGCGCGATCGCCGTCCATGGAAAACACAGATTCAGTGACGATGAGAACGCGGTCACCCGGATGTTCGCGCTGAGCCCATTCAAGATGACTCTCTAACTTGCGGAGATGATTGTGTGGAAAGACGCGCAGAACCGCGCCACTCAATTTTGCGGCATCGATAAGCGAGGCGTGGCAGAGTTTGTCGAGCAGAACTACGTCGTTTTTGGTGACTAGGGCGGGAATCGTTCCAAGTGCAGCGGCATATCCGCTGCTGAAACAAAGCGTGGCTTCGGTTCCTTTCCATTTCGCCAGTGCGCGCTCCAAGCGCAGATGGGGCGATTGCGTTCCGCTGATCAGGCGCGATGCCCCGGCGCCAACACCAAATTCGTTGATCGCCGAAGTCGCTACTTCGCGTAATCGAGGATCGTTTGCGAGACCGAGATAATCGTTTGACGAGAAGTTAATGAAACGACGGCCGGTCATTTCAACTTCGGGTCCTTGCGCGCCGGTGATTTCGCGAAGATGTCGATCCAACGCACGCGACCGCAGCGCCTCCAAGGCTTCCCGGAACAGATCCTTCATCACGAGCAATTGAATTGCGACGCTAACCAATTGAGAATCACAAAATGAAGAAGCGTTGCTTTGATCATATCGACTTACGTGTAAAAGACATGGCTGCGGCAAGAAAGTTTTACGGAAAATTCTTGCCGCAGCTTGGATTTATTCACGAAAAACCCGGCCGATACTTCCATACTTTTTATTCCGCCGGCGGCGACAGACCGTCGGAATTCTTTTGTCTTAGTCCGGATAAAAACCACAAACCGAATCGCACACGAATCGCGTTTTGGGCCGATACGCGAGAAGAAGTGAATCGGGTTGCAAAGGTCGTGCGCGAAGCGGGCGGGAAAAAGCTCGAGGGCCCGGAAATTTGCAAGGGCTACAGTCCGGGTTACTACGCCTTCTTTTTCGAGGACCCGGATGGCAACAAGTTGGAAATCTGCTGCCGGAAGAGGCCGATCATTGCGAAATGACATAGTTTCGGCGAAGAGGTGAAGAATGAGTAATCCGGCGCACGAGCCTGCTATCTTGCAGGAGCCGCGTCGCCATCGCTATCTCAAGCTGATCGCGCTCTTCAAGATCGGCAAAGGCGTCCTGTTGCTTCTGCTTGGCGTTTCACTGCTTTTTCTGAATGCGCGGAGTCGCTGGATGGATGCCCTCTCGAACTGGACCGCTGATGAGATCTTGCTGGAACACAGTAAGGCAGTGAATTATCTGCTGAACAAACTGCAAGCCGTGCTCGCCGGTGGGACGTTGCGTGCCACGGGTTTTCTGGCGCTTTTTTACACAGCAGTACTTTTTACCGAAGGAATCGGCGTTTACATGGAGCAACGCTGGGCGGAATTGCTCATGATATTTGCGACAGCGGCTTTGATTCCCCTCGAGGTGCGTCACATTTGGCATCATCCAGGAGTCGTAGGCGCGCTCATTTTGCTGGTGAACTGTTTCATCGTCTGGTTTTTGTATCGCGTGCTTAAGCGACAAGCCGAAAGCGCACGCCGTGCAGCCCGGCGAATCGGCCGAGACACGCTACAT
>JBKPGQ010000293.1:0-5499 GCA_046729455.1 Verrucomicrobiota bacterium | reverse complement strand
GGATGCGCGCCGGACTGGTTGAACCGGCGAATGAATTTAACTAAATCGATTGCATGTTGGAACGAGTCCCGCGATTTATCGTAGGCAATTCCAACCGGCCTATCACCGCCGAGCGCAAGAATATTTCCAATAGCGGACTTCGCGTATCGAAGGAGAATGGCTTCGATTTCCTCCTCGTTGTGACAAACGCAGGTAAGGTGGGGAATCGGGTCGAGCTTTGTTGTGCGTTGAATCCGCTCTACGAGATCGTGTGTTAGATCACGTGTTGAACCGCCGGCACCGTACGTCACGCTGACAAAATGAGGCATGTACGATTCGAGGTCGCGAATCGTTTGATAGAGAGTCTCGGCCGCCGCCGCAGTTTTCGGCGGAAAGAACTCGAAGGAAAACGTGGGAGAATCCCCGCGCATAATATCGGTAATGTGCATGGACTCGGCGCCTACCTTCGTTCGTCCCGCGACTTTCGGTCAACTCACCGAAAAAACATTTTCGACCACGTATTCGGCGCAAACCGCATCGATGTTGACTGGCTCGCTCACACCAATTCTTTTAGACTGTGATTGTTCGATACTCCGTGGTTAAACAATAACGCTTTTATCGCGCTTCCGTCGCGATCGAGTTTAGGGCAAAATCGCAAACACCCGGGCTGGAAACCCTGAACCGCCTTTTGGTTTTGGAAAGCTCACTACCGCAATTGCGCCGGCTTCCGGTACCTGATCGAGATTGGTGAGGAGTTCGATCTGATAATGGTTTGTACTGAGAATGTACGTTTCAAGCGCGTAGTCGTCTTTACTGGCGGCGACTCCCGGATCTGTATCTGTTGTCTCGTGACCTGACGCCGTGACCTTGCGCTGTTCATACAGGTACTTCAATGGCGCCAAACTCCATCCGGGGTAATGTGCGATGCCATTGGCATCCTTGTTTTCCATCCTCGCCGCATCGGGCCAGCGCTTCGACCAATCGGTCCGCATCGTAACAAATGCGCCGGCGGGAATTGGTCCGTGATCTGTTTCCCATTTTTTCACGCGCTCGAGCGATAGCGTGTAATCGGGATTTTTTGCAACCTCGTCGTGCACATCGATGACAACAAGGGGCAGCACCATTTCTTTCACATTGATCTGATCTACGGTGCGAAGCCCCCTTATGAAATGAGCTGGTGGATCCACATGCGTCCCCCATTGGCCGACATGCGTATACAGTTCGGAGAAAAACCCGGTTCCCATAACGTTTGAACGCTTCTCGTACCAGTAAATTGTTTTACGCGTTTCATCGGGAAATCCCGGCCAGTGCGGGATCCCCGGTGCAAACTCATGCGTCAGGTCCACATATCGTTTGCCGGCAAGAATGCGTTGAATTTGCCAAAGCGACGGTTCCTCACTGCTCCACACCGAGCAAAATGCCGTGACGGACAGGACAACACTCAACAAGAAGATCTTCTTAGTGGGCATTTAGCCTTGTTAAGGCATTTAGGATTAAGAAGCCAATATCTTCGAATAACTTTGAATAACTCGCGTCCTTCTTCGAAAAAACCAAAGCTGTCGGTGTTTCATGCAGACGTTATCAACAGCTCATCCTGACGGAATAGCATCAGGCAAGTACATCGTGCATTGGACTGACTTATTCCCACTTAGAAGAAGACGATTAGAAGAGTGAAAATTCTGATCAATTCATTACCAGCTGTGGAAAACTTTTTGACGCCGAAAAACCGAACGAGAACCGATTGTGCTACTGGAAACAACGATAAGATGCCGCAGGAACAGGTTCCACTCCATCAGACAACAACAATTCCAAACGCGCGTGCGTATCAGCCTTACAAAAATGACAGTCTTTTCGAGCATGCGACCTGGGTTTATGCATTTTGTCGCGAACACCTTTTTCGTGACGATACGAAACGCATTATCACGGCTCTTTGGCCGGACGGGCGCCCTGCTCCGGGAACAACTCTAATTGAACTTGGCTGCGGGCCCGGGTTTTACTCATGCCGATTAGGAGAGCGCTTTCGGGAGATGTCAGTTACCGGCGTCGATCGTTCAGCGAGACAAGTCCAGTGGGCGAACGAGCGAGCCGAGGCGCTTCACCTGACGAACTGTTGCTTTAAACGAATCAACGCCCTCAAGTTGTCCTGTCCTGATGCAGCCTTTGATGTAGTGCTGGCTTCGCGACTGCTAACTATCTTGCCCGAACAAGCTGGAGTCATTGCTGAGATGTATCGTGTGTTGAAGCCAGGAGGTCGCTGTTTTGTTGCCGAACCCCGCTACGCGTTTTGGGCGTCAATTCCGCTTTTGGCGATGTGGTTTCTCGTAGGATTGATCCCCTCTGAAAATGGTTATCGAGAACCATACAAAGCAACAGTATTTTCTGCGGACGCATTCGCGGATCTTTTCCCCGCGCAACCATGGAAAAAAATTAAGACTTGGCAGGATGGACGCTACCAGTACGCTCTTTGCGAAAAGGGATAGCAACCGACAGCGCAAGAAATGAGAAGAGGGCACTGCGTTGTTGATCCGGATACAGCGGCTAAAAAATTTGGTGGCTGCTCCGCATTGGCGCTGATGACCAAGGCGCCTCGCGCCGGGGAGGTGAAAACACGCCTTGTCCCGCCGCTTACGAATGAGGAAGCCGCGCAACTCAATAGGTGTTTTTTGCAGGATACTGGCGCTGCGATTTCCGTTTGTTGTGGCGGCCTAACTATGCCGAGCCCCGGCCGGTCGATCATACGTGGAATTGCCGTTTATACCCCAGTCGGTGCCGAGTCAGACTATATTGATATTTTGCCTGCCGATTTCAGTTTGCTGCCACAGCGCGGCAAAGATTTCGGTGAACGCCTCTATTTTGCGGCTGAGGACCTGTTTAGGTGCGGGTTCAAAGCCGTTTGCCTGATTGATTCTGACAGCCCGACGATTCCTGCTGAGAATTTTACGAGCGCTATAGAATTCCTTTCGTCGCCGGGTGACCGGATCATCTTGGGCCCCTGTGACGATGGTGGTTATTATTTGATCGGATTAAAGCGATTGCACCGAGAGATCTTCGCGCGAATCGACTGGAGTACTGACCGGGTCTTCGAGCAAACAAGACAGCGCGCGACCCAAATCGGTGTCAGGGTTGATGAATTGCCTCGCGGCTTTGATGTGGATAATCGCGCGACGCTACGTCGACTTTGCGATGAATTGCTGGGCGAAAATGCGCACAATAGTGTCGCGCCACGGACCAAAGAATTTCTGCGCGAACTTATCGCGCGCGATGGCCGCGAACGTATTTGGTCGTTCTAGGACAAGCGCTTCGCTTGCTGAACCATAGAGCGCCGAACCGGTTGTATTACCACAGCTATATGACTAGCCTCACATTCGCATGGCAAAGCGCGCATTAGTTACTGGAGGCGCAGGCTTGATCGGCTCACACGTAGTCGATCTTCTCGTGAGCAAAGGCTGGCAGGTTCGGGCGCTCGATAATCTGGAACCGCAAACCCACCGTCACGGAAAGCCGACTTGGATCAACAAAAAGGCGGAATTCATTCACGGCGATTTGCGAGATCGTGACACGATTATCGCCACGCTAGACAAGATAGACGTCGTTTTTCACCAAGCTGCTTACGGCGGTTACATGCCGGAGATTACGAAGTTTGTGCATGTAAATTCAGTCGGCACTGCCCAAATGCTCGAAGCCATCCGCGAGAAAAACCTGCCGGTTAAGAAAGTCGTTGTTGCGAGCTCGCAGGCCGTCTACAGCGAAGGCGCTGGCGATTGTCCCCAACATGGATTGGTTTTTCCATCGGTGCGTCCGGTGGAGCAATTACGCAAAGGCGATTGGCAGGTGCATTGCCCACTCTGCGGCGCGGCCACGACAAGCGTTCCGACTCCGGAAAATGCGCCGGTCGGTGGCGAAACCGTTTACGGCCTGACGAAAGTCGATCAAGAGCGACTGGTCCTCCTATGGGGCAAACAGCTCGGTATTCCCACTGTCGCGCTGCGTTACTCCTGCACATACGGACCGCGCCAATCGATCTTTAATCCCTACACCGGTGTCATCGCGATTTTTTGCACGCGTTTGTTGAACAATTTGCCACCTGTGCTGTACGAAGACGGGGAACAGACGCGCGACTTTTCATTCGTGGAAGACATCGCCCGCGCGAATTTGCTTGCCGCGGAAACAGACAAGCTCGACGGACTGCCAGTGAACATTGGCAGCGGACACGGCACGCCGATTCGCGAAATCGCCGAACAACTTTCCGATGTTCTGAAGATCGACATTACGCCTGAGATCAACGGCGAATTTCGTCCCGGCGAAATGCGCCATCTTATTAGCGATACGACGCTCGCTCGATCGGCAGGCTACAAACCGGCTGTTGATCTCACCGACGGCGTTGGTCGTTACATTGATTGGATCCGCGCACAATCAGACATTCGCGATTACTTCAGTGAAGCCAGCGAAATTTTGAAGAACAAAGGCATCGTTCATCGAGTAGCGAGATGAACATAGGCGCTACCATTCCCGATTTTAATGCGCCGGTCGTAGATCACGCGCGCAGGGATTTCCCGTTACTCGATTCGGGCATGACAGTGGGCGAAGCTCTTCAGCGCATTCGGCGTGAAGGCGTGGGCGAACGTGTCATTTACTTTTATGCGATCGATGAACAGGAGCGGCTGGTTGGTGTGGTTCCTACACGCCGTTTGCTGACAGCGTCGCTGGAAACGCCATTGCGTCAGATCATGGTGCCGCGCGTCGTAGCTGTCCCCGCAACCGCCACGATTCTCGATGCGTGCGAATTTTTTGTGCTCTACAAATTTCTGGCGTTTCCCATTGTGGACGAGCAACGCCGCGTGGTGGGCATCATCGACGCGAACCTTTTCGCCGAAGAAATTTTAGAGGCAGGCGAGAGTGAATCCCGACAAGTTGGGACTCCTATCGCGCAGGTGAGTCCCGAATTCTTTGAGGCTCTCGGCTTTCATATCGAGCAAATCCGTGGCGCGTCTCCCTGGCGCGTTTTCCGGTTCCGTTTTCCGTGGCTGCTCGTCACCGTGGCGGGTGGCACGCTTTCGGCCATCCTGGCCGGGCTTTTTGAAGCGACACTCGCACACAGTTTGGTGCTGGCGTTCTTTCTCACAATGGTACTCGGACTAAATGAAAGCGTGAGCATGCAATCGATGAGCGTAACAATTCACGCGTTACGTTCTGCTCAGGTCACTTGGCGCTGGCTAGCTACAGCATTTCGTCGAGAGCTGGTGACGGCGCTCCTGCTCGGTGCCGCGTGCGGGCTGGTCGTCGGCTTGGTTGTTTGGCTGTGGCGAAATAATGGCGCCGCGGCGTTGGTCATCGGCGGCAGCATCGCGCTTTCGCTCGTCACGGCGTGCGGGTTTGGCTTGGGCGTGGCGTCGCTTCTTCACTGGTTCAAGCTGGACCCAAAAATTGCGGCAGGACCGATTACGCTTGCGCTGGCGGATTTTTTTGCGCTGTTGATTTATTTCACCAGCGCGTGGGTGGTTTTGCGATGAGCAGCATGAC
>JBKPGQ010000292.1:0-14828 GCA_046729455.1 Verrucomicrobiota bacterium | reverse complement strand
TCGCTGCATCATGACGTGAAGCGCATCACTTAATGCCAAGACTCGGAAGCTTCTCAACCGCCGCGCGCAGCGTCTCAATCTCATGATGCGTGTAATGCTGATTCATTTCCGCGCTCGCATGGCCGGTGAACTTCTGCCGGACCTCCACGGGCACGCCAGCGTTCGCCATGAGGCTTACGAGCGTATGGCGCAACGAGTGAAACGAAAGCGTGCTCACGCTCCGGCCTGATTCGCCCTGCCGTTCGCGCACGATCTCGCCGCGCACTTTCGCCCGCTCCATCAGGCGCTTAAACATCTGTGAGAGACCGCTTTTGCCGCTCGTGCTCTTTCCCGCTAGTGAAGCAAACAAGAATTCTTTGCCGCTGTCTGGCGCTGGCAGTTCCAAGAGGAATTCGTGGAGCGCGTCGTGCATCGGAATCTTGATGCGCTGACGCGTCTTGCCCGCTTTAAACGAAAGCCATTTGTTGGGTAGATCGACGTTTTCCCATCGCAGATTCGCCACGTCCTTCAACCGCATTCCGGTGTAAAGCGTCATCATAATCACGCCCTTCCAATCACCCTCAGCGTGTCGAAGAAGCGCCTTGATTTGCTCCAGTGTAAACGGTTGCTTTGGTGATTCGGAATCCTCTGGCAATGTTTCCACAGCCTCGGCTGGGTTGTGCGTGATGTAGCCAAGCTTGCGCGCCGAAGTAAACGCCATACGAACAATCTTCACGTGATCGTTGCACGTGCTCAGATACTTTCCCGCGTCAACCTCGCCCTGCTGGAAACGGTGCACATCGCGCGGCGCAATCTGATTGACGTTGAGCTTTGCGCGCGTTCCCAGGGAGGCCAGAAAACAATTCACTGCATTGGTGTATTTCAGGGATGTCGCTTCGGCTTTCGTCGCCTTCTTCCCTTGCAACCATTCGCGCAACCACTCTTCTGCCGTGTAATTGCGGAGCGGTTCGCCGGTTGCGTGCTCGACAATTTCCGAAATTAACTCGCGCGCTCGTGCCTCTGTGAGCCGCCCTTCCTTCGATTGGTGCGAAGCGTATTCGAGTCTGTGACAGAATTCCTCAGCCGCCTTGCGGTCAGTGAGCTTTGTTGATCTAAACGTGCGTTTCCCGTTCGGTAGGCGATAAGCGCAATACCAAAACGGCGATTTGCCACGAGGGTCTTTGTGGATGCTTGCCATATGGTCATAATTAGACTCATAACGTCCGCGAACGTTCAAGCATTTCTGCCAACGTCCGTTTGCCTCGTCCTAACGAGTCGCCGAAGGCGCGAGATTTAATTAGGGGTTCGAGTCCCCTCCCTGGCATTTGAACAAGGCAATCAACGCCTAACGCCCAACTCTCAACACCAATTTTCAATTCAGGCGGCGCGACGTTAGACGCTGGATGTCGGACGTTGAGCGTTCGGCGTCGAAAGATCGTCACAGCACAAGCCACTTCAGCTCGCGCGAGTGCTTCTTGGTTTCCCATAAACGGATTCCACCTAGAAATGCATTCTCATTTTGTCCGCGTTCGGTTCCTTTTGGCAAGGTGCTGAAGCGGTGAACAAGACCGCCGCCAAGAACGACATAATCGGCGATGAAGGATTTTCGTAACTGAGTGACTGCGTAAGCTACTTCTCGCCTCCATTTTTTTTCACCCAATAGCGCCAGGCCTGGAATGCCAAGGTAATTTTCAATGATGTATCTCTCGCGATACGGCAAATCGCCAAGTTCAAGCGGCATCAAGATTTTGTCCCACAACAACGCGGACCCCAGGCCGGTGCCGAGGCCCAGAAAAAGCATGCGCCCGCCCCGGTAACTCCCCAGCGCCTGCATTGCCGCGTCGTTGACAACACGCACCGGAATGCCGAGCGCTCTGGCAAAATTGAAACCAACCCATCCCTTCCCCAAATGCTTCGGGTCTTTGGCGATTTTCCCCCTACGCACCGGCGCGGGAAAGCCGATGGAGGCGCGGTCGAACTTCCATCCACGCACGGTTTCCTCAAGTTTTGCGACTAGTTGTTGCGGTTTGAGTCGCGGACCGGAAGGAAATTCACGCTCATCGCGAGACGACCTCAGCAGTTTTACGTATGTGCCGCCGACATCGACAACCAGAACTTTTCTCTTCATGGCCCCCGATGCGTTCGGGAGATACTAGCGGTCAGGTCGCGCCATTCGCCCAAAACGCTGGAAGATGCTCTTCTGTTCGGGTTTTGCCGCCGTGCTGGCCGGCCAGCATTCCACTATTTCAAGGGCGACAAAACGGAAGAGCATCTGCCGCGCAGATTTCAAATCGAGTCGCAGGTTCTTCGCAATTTGCTGCACCGAGCGGGTGCCATTGAATTGCGACGCGAACTGCGCCTCATCTGGAGTCAGCTTCAACTTTTGAACACGCTCGAAGCCGTCTTTTGTATAAGCCGGAATCGACGCCGGTTCGAAGTGGGCAATCTCATCGACGTTCTCAACAAGACGCAAGGTTTCCAAGGCCCAGTCGCGGACATTCGGCTCCCCGGGTACATCGGCAGCGTTCGCTAACAGGTCGGCATTCTTTTCAAACACGATCCACACGCGTGGTGCGGCCCAAAGTTGCGAGAACAGTTTTTGCCCATATTGCTGCATGTGTTCCACCGCTGCCTCGCGAGTCATCCCTTCCTCGCGGGCAAGAGTGAGAAAGAATGGTGTTCCAGTTTCTCTCTGTTGATCGCGCGCCCTGGCGACACTGACTACATCGGCCTCGGCAAGAGACGCCGGCGTCTCCGGGCAATAGAGTTCCGGATCCCGGGTACTGACAAAGATGATTTCGCCGTCGCGCGCCAAAAGATCGATTGGCTCCTGCTCCCAAAATGATCGCAGCAAACCAGTAAGTTTCTCTTTCGAGATTGCTTGCAGCGCGCGGTTTAATGGAAAGAACGTCGTGTGACCGCAGAAGTAAACATCGGCTGTGCGCGGCTCCTTTGAAGGAATAACGTCTTCGGGCGGATCGCCAGCGGCAGGTTCGCTCCAATCGGCAGCTTGTTGCGACGCGCTCCACCAATCGTCCGACTGCTCGCCCTCCACATTCGCAGCGGCCTCTTGGGGCGGTTCGTCCGCCTGCGGAACGTCTGAACCTTCCGTTTGTTCTTGCTCTTCGCTATTTGAAGATTCGATTTCAGCTTCTATTGATTTGGGTTCGCCGGATGATTTCCGCATAATACTCCTCTCGTTGTAAGCAAACCGCATGTAAAGGCTTTATCAAGAATCCAATCATGGCAATGAGGATCTCTCGCCACTTGTTGACAACCGTCGCGCGAGCTCGCGCCGGCTGATTTTTCCCCGCTCGTTCGCAGGGATTGCGTCCAGGATGAAAATCCGCTTCGGCACCTGCCAGGTGCTTAGCGCGCCACGGCAAAACTGCAGAAGATCAGTCTCATTCACATCTGGCGCCGCCACCACGCAGGCCGACACTTCTTCGTTGCGCAACGCTGATTCCCGACCGAACACGACCGCCTGCCGCACGCCAGTGAAGCGCAGCAAATGCGCTTCCACTTCTGCGGGATTCACTTTTTTCCCTGCGACATTGATCACGTCCGAGATCCTACCGACGATTTTGAATCCAGAACCGTGTCGCGCCAATAGATCGTCGGGAACAAAAATTCCATCGCCCAATTTTTCCTTATCCTGTTCCGGGAAATAGCCATCGCTCACACCGGCGCTGTGCACGCGAATCTGGGTCGCTGACGCCTCTGGATCGATCATTTCAAGATTGACGCCTTTCATCGCCTGGCCCACGAACCCTTCGCTCGGGCTAGTCGCTTCGCCCTCGTAACAAATCCCGCCACATTCCGATGCACCGTAAAACGAATGGATTGGCAGATTAAACTTTTCCCGAAATTTCTTCGCAACCGCGATCGAGAGGGGCGCGCCCGCAGAGATGCAAAGCCGAAGCTTCGATAGCTTGGGAATACGTTCCATTTCACAAAGTGCTTGATAGAAAACAGGCATTCCCGGGAAAACGGTTGCGTTGCTGCGGGCAAGATCGGCGAGAATGGCGCGTGGAGTCCTGTCGCGGCTGATGACCAGTGGAACACCGCGCGCAATCAGCGGCGTAAGAAGATTGCTGAACCCATAGGAGTGCGAGATTGGGATAACGCCGAAATTCAAATCGGCATCGGCAATTTCCATCGTGTCGCAAATCTGATTGCAATCGGCCAGAAGCTGTTCGCTGCGAAAGCGAACGGCGCGCGGTGTGGCTGTTGTGCCAGAGGTTAATTTTAACAAGGCCGGACGTCGTCCGCCCCAGTCTGGTCTAGCGTCGGTTGTCCTCAGCCGAATGATCTCTGGGGAGCCTCCGCTGGGAACGGCGGACACTACAGCGGTTGCCCTGCAAATCTCCAGGGCCTCGTCGCGTTGTTGTTTGCTGATCGACTGTTCCAGAGGGAGAACAACGAAATGCCTGCGCAAACAAGCGATGAAAATCGATGCCCAATCTTCGTGGTTGCCGATTTGCACGCCGAGAACGTCGCCTTCACGAAAGACGTCAATCCTTTTCAACAAATCACGCGTGCGCTGTTCGATCTCGCCGAAGGTCCGGAGCACTTCACCGCTCGTTGCAAAAATAGCGGCCGCATCGCGTTTTTCTGCGAATGTTTTCTCCCACGCTTTCAGCAATGGATCTGAGGATTTCATCGCTTGCGCGAAGCCCGTTGCGCGAGTAGATTCCGCGCTCCTTTCCAAAGATGAAAGCCGGTATTCATCCAGAGTATTATGAGACCGATATTGTGTGCGCATGCGGTGCGGTGTATCACACTCGCTCCACGCGCCGCGATATTAAGATCGGTATTTGCGCTGCTTGTCATCCTTTTTTCACCGGCGAACAGAAGTTCGTGGATACGGCCGGGCGCGTCGAGAAATTTGCCCGCCGCTACGGTAGCACCAAAGCCGCGCGGGCTGAAAAGAAAGCTTAGCTGAGCTGTAGCCGAGGGCGGCGACTCTCGGCTGTGCCGAACCCCGAATGTTTTCGGGGGCTGCCGATATGGACTTTAACTCCCTAATTCAACTCAAACGCGAACGGTTTGAACAACTCAAGCGCGATATTGCCGATCCGGCCCTCTTTTCCAATCGTGACCGAGCCAAGGCGATCATGCGCGAGCACGCGAGCATCAAACAACTACTGGTAAAATGGGAGGAGCTTGAAGCTGCGCGCAAGCAATTGGACGACAATCGCGAACTGGCGATGTCAGGCGATGTTGAAATCGCGGCTATCGCTGACGACGAGATTCCGGAGCTCGAAAAGCGGGTAGCCGATCTCGAACGCGAAGTTCAGATTGGGTTGCTGCCGCCGGATGAAAATGAAGATCGCGACGCAATAGTAGAAGTCCGAGCCGGAACGGGCGGAAGCGAAGCGGCCATTTTCGCCGCGGATCTTTACCGAATGTACCATCGCTATGCGGAATCGGCCGGCCTAAAAACCGAGGACCTCGAATCGAGTCCGTCGGAACTCGGTGGATTTAAGGAAGCGATCTTCCGCGTTTCGGGTGAATCTGTTTTTCGTAAGCTCCGTTACGAAAGCGGAGTTCATCGCGTGCAGCGCGTGCCTGCGACGGAGGCGCAGGGTCGCATTCATACATCGACGGCCACGGTCGCAGTGTTGCCGGAAGCGGAAGACGTCGATCTTGAATTGAAGCCGGAAGATTTGCGAATTGAAGTCTCGCGCTCTGGTGGCCCGGGCGGGCAAGGCGTAAACACAACCGATTCCGCCGTGCAGGTATTGCACATTCCGACAGGCACAATCGTTCGTTGTCAGGAGGGCCGCAGTCAGATCAAAAACAAGGAAAGAGCACTTTCGATCTTGCGCGCACGTTTGCTGGAGCGAAAGCAGCGCGAGGAAGCCGAAAAATACAGTGCACAGCGCCGCGGCCAGATCGGTACCGGCGGACGTGAAGAAAAAATTCGCACCTACAATTTCCCTCAGAACCGCGTGACGGATCACCGCATCGGGCTCACGCTTCATAATCTTGATCGCTTGATTGACGGCGATCTCGACGAGCTCATTGCAGCGCTGCAGGCTGCAGATGTGGCCGAGCGCTTGCAAGAATCAGCGGATGTGCCTCAAGGAGCGACGGCTTCTCAGTCGTTGAGGCAAAGATGACGGATAGGAAACCGTCACTCCTTTTCTCACCTCGGCTCACGTAGTTAATAAATCAATGACGGTGCTCCAGGTGCTGCAATCGAGCACTGAATATCTTAAGAAACACATGATTGAGAATCCGCGACTGAATGCGGAACACTTGTTGGCGCATGTTCTTGGGCGGGAACGAATCGAGCTTTATCTGGATTTCGAGCGCAAGTTGACTGAAACAGAACTCGCGCCCTTGCGCGAGCTGGTGAAGCGTCGCAGCGAAGGCGAGCCGCTCCAGCACTTGTTAGGTACCGTAGAATTTTGCGGACTCACTTTTCTATGCGACAAACGCGCGATGGTTCCTCGACCGGAAACGGAGGAACTCGTCGAATTAGTCCAATCCGCGATCCGCGATCCCCGATCCGCAATTCTTGACGTTGGCACTGGCAGCGGTGTGATAGCGCTCAGCCTTGCTGAAAAATATCCCGAGGCAAGCATTGTGGCGATCGATGTTTCGGATGACGCGCTCGCGCTCGCACAAGAAAATGCCGTCAGGCTTGACTTGAGCAGCCGGGTCCGGTTTCTGAAAAGTCGTCTGCTCGAAAATGTCGAGGGGGCTTTCGACCTAATTGTCGCGAATCTTCCTTACATCTCAACACAGGCTCGGCACACCCTTTCGCGCGAAGTATTGCACGATCCAGAAATTGCGTTGTTCGCTGGTAGGCGGGGCGATGAGCTGGTGCGCGAACTGATTGACGAAGCCCCAACGCGGCTCCGGCCTGGCGGAATGCTGGCGTTGGAAATAGGGCTCGGCCAAAGCGATGCCCTTCTTTCGGCCCTGACGGAAAAAAATTACCGCGACATTTGTGCCAAGAACGATTATAACGGCGTGAAACGGTTCCTTTTTGCCAGGTATGGATAAGATTCTCGTTCACGGCGGTCATCCGCTTTCTGGTTCTATCAAGGTCAGCGGCTCGAAGAATTCTTCGTTGCCGATCCTGGCCGCGACCTTGCTCACTCGAGAACCTTGTATCGTTCACGGCGTGCCCGACCTGAGCGACACGCATTACATGCTGCAAATCTTAGCTCACTTGGGCGCGCAGGTGGAACGCGCCAGCGGAACCGTCAGCGTCACGGCAGAAAAGATCCACTCCGTCGCGCCGTACGATGTCGTCCGCAAAATGCGCGCTTCCGTGTGCGTGCTTGGACCATCGCTGGGCCGTTGCAAGGAAGCGACGGTCGCTTTGCCCGGTGGTTGCGTCATCGGTGACCGGCCAATTGATTTGCACCTTAAAGGTTTCGAAGCGCTCGGAGCGGCGGTGCGGGTTGAAGGTGGCGATATCAAAGTTTTTGCGCCGAAATTGAGCGGAGCAGTAATCGACATGCATGGCAGATTTGGTCCGACTGTCCTGGGTACCGATAACGTGATGATGGCGGCCGTGCTTGCCAACGGAGTCACAGTTATCGATGGAGCGGCACAGGAACCTGAAGTGGTGGACCTGGCTAGCTTCCTGAACAAAATGGGCGCGAAGATCGAAGGCGCGGGAACGCGTCGAATCATCATCGAAGGTGTGCCCGAGTTGCACGGCGCGGAACACCGCGTGATCCCGGACCGGATTGAAGCAGGAACATTTCTGGTTGCAGGTGCAATTGCCGGAAAGGGAGTCACCGTCAAGCGAGTGGAACCAGAGCATGTTCGCGCAATCACCGATGCGCTGACCAGATGCGGTTTTCCGATCGAGGTCAAGAATGATGCGGTTTCGATCTTGCCGAACGGAGATGCGAGTGCGCTGGAGCTAACGACCGAACCGTATCCTGGTTTCCCTACCGACATGCAGGCGCAAATGTGCGCGCTTCTCTCTACCAGCAAAGGCACCAGTTCTGTGACGGAAAATGTTTTTCCGCAGCGCTACATGCATGTGTCGGAGCTGAAACGCATGGGCGCGCAAGTGGAGTTGGAGGGCGCGACTGCCGTGATCGATGGTGTAGATTCTCTCCTCGGGGCACCGGTAATGGCCAGCGACCTGCGCGCTTCAGCCGCGCTGGTGCTGGCAGGCTTGAAAGCCGACGGAGTAACCGAGGTCAGTCGTGTCTATCATATCGACCGTGGCTACGAACATCTCGACGAAAAATTGAGCGAACTCGGCGCGCACATCGAGCGTGTAAAAGCAGTATAGCCCAATCTTTTTCCTTGCTCTTGTGGCAGCCAACGGGCAGTCGTTGTGATACGCAATCGAAAGGATAAATATGGATCAAACACCTCCGCCGCCTCCATCAACTTCATCCGATGTCCGAACATGGTGTGTTCTGTGTCATGCCAGCGCGTTACTCGGGTTGTTTTTTTATTTTCTGGGCCACATCTTGGGGCCGCTTATCGTTTGGCTCATGAAACGTGGCGACTCGCCCGAGATCGATGCCTACGGAAAAGAGTCGCTCAATTTTCAAATCTCGATGCTGATCTACGACGCCGTCGCCGCGATTCTTTGCATCGTGCTCATAGGCGTTCCGATTTTGATCGCGCTCTGGGTGTTAAACACGGTACTTGTCATCATCGCATCAGTGAAAGCCGGTCAGGGGGAGTTCTATCGCTACCCGTTCACGATTCGGTTGATCAATTGATTGGTTTGTTACGTCGAGCGTTTGTCATCAATCGGCGCAACGTCTTTAGGTTAATCACATCTTCTCGCAAGTCTTTCCTCTTCGGAGTTTCGAGCACCTTCGGAATTTTGCGAAAGCGGCGGTCGCCCATGATGAAGCGGAAAGCAGGGAACCCGATTTTGCCCTTGCCGATATGTTCATGTCGATCCACCCGTGAGCCGCGGGCAGTTTTGGAATCGTTTAGGTGAATTGCCACGAGACGATTCAGGCCGATCACACGATCGAATTCGCGGAATGTCTTCCGAACCGAAGCCTCACTGCCGATTTCATATCCCGAAGCGAAAACATGCGCGGTATCGAGGCAAACACACAATCGCTCTGGTTCACGGACGCAGCTGATAATGTATGCGAGGTGCTCGAATTTGTGCCCGAGGCATGAGCCCTGGCCAGCGGTCGTTTCCAATGCGATCCGGGTTTTGATTTTCGGAAGACCAGAGAGCACCCGGTCAATCGATTCTACAATTTTTTCGAGCCCCGCTTCTTCGCCCGCACCGAGGTGGGCGCCGGGATGCAACACCAAAAATGGGAGTTCCAGCTGATCGGCGCGAACCAATTCTTCAGACAGCGACCGGATCGAATTTGTGTGAAACTGCCCCTTCGTGGCGGCGAGATTGATGAGATAATTCGCGTGGGCGAAGATCGATAATAATTCGCTGCGTTGCTGATGTTCGAGGAAGGTCCGGATTTCGTCGCGCGTAAGCGGCCGGCCGAACCACTGCATGTTGTTTTTCACGAACATTTGCATGGCAGTGCACCCAATCGCGCGCGCGCGCTCAATCGCCATGTTGACGCCACCAGCAATCGACATGTGCGCGCCGAGGAGGGCTGGATGAATCGGCGAATTGGAGAATCCGCCTCCGCCAAGGCTACGGCGGACAAGTCGGCGGACCGGCGAAGGCATCGTTTCTCGATCTCGGCGTTTCTTCGTTTCTTTTCTCTTCACTATTGGCCCTTCAAGACGGCTGGGCGCCAATCCGGCTTCTTCAAACTTCCTGTGCCGGCGTATTCGAAAAGTTTGTACATCGGTGTGAGCACCACGCCGGGTCCCTTCATGTTCAGCCGCAGATTGAAATCGAGTTTGTCATCGAGAAAGTGGACGTCCCCATGGCCCAGCATGCTAAAGAGCGTGCCGTTTGCGTCGAAATCGTCGGTATGAATAATTCCCTCATTAACTTTGAAGTTCGCGGTTGCTCTGTGCGCGATACTGTATCCGCTGCCGGGAAGGATCCGGTTCAGAATTCCTGAGAGCGGCCCGAAAATCGGGATGGCGAAAACATCGCCATTAGTTAC
This sequence comes from Verrucomicrobiota bacterium, assembly GCA_046729455.1. GTDB lineage: Bacteria > Verrucomicrobiota > Verrucomicrobiia > Chthoniobacterales > UBA10450 > Udaeobacter. The sequence continues at coordinate 4,806 of JBKPGQ010000292.1, read as the reverse complement.
TTCCACTTTTCCACGGCCCCGCATGGTGCGCGGATCGCTGCCGAGGCCAGTGAAATCGTATGTGCCGTTGAAGAGGCCCTGCGCTGTCTTGTAATTGTAGTACAAATCAGTCAGCAGTGGGAAATTGATCTCGCTTACCGAAATATTTGCCCGGTAACGGGGATCATTTTTCGCCAGTGAGACGTCGGCGTTCCCCCGCAAGGTGCCTGAGAGGAGCGCGCCACGAAGATCCATGATTTGCAATCGGTCGTTGGTGAAGAGCAATCGTGCGGCGATGCGATCGAAGGACAAGGTTTTGCCAAGAAAGACGTAATCCATCCCGTTCGCGCCTTCTACCTTGATTTCCAGACGTGTGTTCTTGCCGCCGCGAAATTGATACAAACCGTTCGCCGTGACGGCGGGCGGTCGCCGAAATTTATATGGCGCCACGGTGTTCGAAATTTTTGGATCAATCCAATAAATTACCTCGGCGGGATTCAGTGAGCTTTTGATATTGGCGATGCGTACCTCGTGTTTCTTAAAATCGTAGGTAAAACTGCCTGTGCCGGAGCCCTCATTGCGCGTTACATGCAGATCTTCACAAGTAAGCGCGCCGTCGGCAAAATGGATTTTAGTATCCGCGCTGTTCATCCATGTGCCGCGGAACCGACTTCGTCCCAAAATGACGGTCCCATCGCCTTTCCAGGTTCCCGGATTGTGATCCTGGCCCCGGATCGCGAGGCGAATAGCAGGTGGGCGTTGCCATTCCCACTGCCGGAGAAATTCGTTCAGTTCCGGGGGTGCGATCATACGCACCTCCTCCGGGACTATTGTGCTTTCGATGTTTAAACGAAAATCCGCGGGCGAATCAAAAAGGTCAGCCCGGACCTGGCCGGTTTGATGTCGCAGGCGCAGGTCCCTGACCAATGTGCGCTCGCCGTCCCACGAAAAATCAGCTGTGAGATCAGAAAATGGGACCTTCTTGTAAGTGAACCGGCCAAAGGCAACGCGTCCGATGATATCCGGCCTGAAGCGATCTGATCCAAAATTTACCGAGCCGGAAACCTCGATCGCGGGCGGCGCTTGAAATTCAATGCTGGCGAGTGGCTCGCCCAGTCCGAACGCGTCAAGAAACGCTTTCAAATCAAGACTGCTGCGCGCTTGGAAACTCGCACTACTGCCTTCCACATTCCAGTTAGCGCGCCCCGCAAAACTGCCCATTCCATCACTCCATTCGCAATGCGCGATATTCAGCCGTTGGTTGTTCCATTCTGCGGCCGCGGAGAGGTCTCTCATTTCGTAGCCGCCCCGGTGCAGTTGATCGCCGCGGAGCGTTGCCTCGACGCGGGCCTTCTCCATCTCGGCGACGTCGCCGCTAAATTTTATCTGTAACGACGGCGGCGCGCCGGGGAACCTGAACTTTTGCAGTTCATTCACAACGCGCTGTGCGATCAACAATCGCCTTTGCCATTCTTCAGCTGAAAGCGCAGGCGACGGTTGATAATTCTCGCGTTTAATCAGTTGCCCGGTCGCAGAAATCCGAATCCCGCAAAAGATTCCCTCTGCCTGGCTGACGTAAATTTGTTCGGGCGGAAAATAGACGTGGGCACGCAAGTTGGTGAGCACGGCTCTGTCGCCCTTTTCATCCGCCGTCTTGAATGGAAGTACGATTTGCGCATCGCGCACATCGAGCGCGTTGAGGAACGGCTCATGATGGATGAGCGCAGCGTAATTGATATCGAGCGAGACCTCGCTGATCCGGGCCAAGATATTCTCGCGATTCTTGTAATCGAAAATCCGTACATTTTTTGCAATCAGACCACGAAACGGATCCAGCGTCAGACGCCCGATGCTGGCTTCGACTCCGCGCTTATGCAATTCCTCCACTACGCGGTAGCGCCACTGACGGCCAAATCCTCTATTGGCGAGATAATAGCCCCCGACACCAATCCCAACCATTGCGCCAAGAATCACGAGCCGCACGAAGGTCACGGCGGTTCGATGTGCCCAGGTTGATTTTCGCCGCTGTCGAGGCGGCCGAACCTGCGGTGGTTCGAGGACGGGCGGCATGGTGTTGGTTGAAGCGTTAAAGCGTTGCAGCGTTGAAGCGGTAGACCATTGTAAGCCTTTAACGATTCAACGTGATATCAATCTCCGATCTTCCGGCAATCAATGCTTCCCTGAATTTAACCAGCACGATTTTCATCTCAATGGGCTGGTACTTCATCCGGCATGGTGCGTGGCGCCGGCACATGGCGTGCATGATCACCGCTGTGGTTTCCTCGGCTTGTTTTCTGACGGGCTACATCATTTATCACGCGAACGTCGGCGAAAAATCTTCGGGATACACAGGATGGATTGCCGCTATTTATTTTCCGGTACTGGCTTCCCATGTCCTGCTTGCTTTTGTGACGCTGCCTCTGGTGATTATCACATTGGTTCAGGTTTTTCGCTGCAGATGGGATCGCCACAAGCGAATTGCGCGTTGGACAATCCCGATCTGGCTTTACGTCTCGGTTACAGGCGTGCTCGTGTACTTGATGCTCTACAAATGGTTTCCGCCCGGGACGTGACACCAAATCTTGCACTTGGCCGTTAGTTGATGTTTGATCACACGATGTTAATGCCGCCGAAGATTTATGGTGACGATTGCGACTTTCAATGATCCGGCCAAGGCGAGGCAACTAAAACGACGCTTCCAGGATGCGGGGTTACGGGCCGACGTTCACAACGAAGCGCCGTTGCAGCAGGTTGGCTTCATGTCGCGCCCGCAGGCGAATGCGAAAGTAATGGTAGAAGACACCGATTTCGAGAAGGCCCAAAGTCTCATGGTCGAATGGGAGGCGACTGATCCCGATATCTCCGCAGCTCTTGTCCGTTGCCCGCAATGCAGCTCTTCCAATATCGAATATCCACAGATGACCCGAAAATTCATGACTCCTGCGCTGGTTGGGGTGCTTTGCGCGCTCAAAATTATTCCCAAGGAGTTTTACTGCCAGGATTGCCATTTTACCTGGAGCAACCGGGAAGAGCCCACGATTGGCCGGCTCTGGCATCGCTTCTTTCCAGGGAGCGAATCTGAAACCGGAGCTTCGTAGGCAAAACGGATTTCAGTGGCGGCGATTGATTCCTCCCAGACGATTCTTCTTCTGATGGATCCTGGAGTGCCTTGGTGTTTTGTGGTTCGGCACGACTCTCGAATTTCGATCGCGGTCGCGGCCACGTTCTGCCAGCCATGAAGTGGCTTTTCGTCTTGCTGCTGGCGTTGGTCATCTTCGGCGGTGCCGCGTGGTTTGGTTACAACACTTTTGTAAAAGAAGAAATTGCAGTAAAAAAGGAGCAGCGTGGAGAAGTCACGCCGGCGCCTGTGCCGGACATCAGTCTCCCCGAATTTCAGGCGGCGGCCCAACTGCGGCAGGAAGGAAAACTGACGGAAGCTCGCGATGCGCTCACCGCATTAATCCAAAAATATCCCACCGGAAAACATCTCGAAGAAGCGAAGGACCTACTCGGGGAAGCGAACGTTGCGATTCTGTTATCGCGTTATCCATCTCCGGAAAAGACGGAATACGTTGTGAAATCCGGAGACGTGCTGGCCAAGATTGCGCGGAAGCTTAAGACGACTCCCGAACTGATCATGCGCATGAACAATATGAGCGGCACCATGCTGCGCATTGGCGACCATCTGCTCGTCTCGCATCCCGATTTCTCGATGGTTATTCAACGGAAGGCGAATTTGGTTGTGCTTCTGAATCACGGCGCATTTTTTAAGCAATATCATGTTCTCGAAGCAAAGTTACCGGGCAAACAGCCAGCTAAAATCTGGGCAAAAGTTGCCGAAACCATGGCTTGGAAAGATGGAAAACGTGTTGGTGTCGGCAGCAAGGAGTACCTCAGCAGCACACGATGGATCCGGTTGGCTGGCGCGCCAGGTTATACTTTGTACTCGGTACCGGATTCTACACATCCCAATCTAGATCAGCCGCCGCCGCCAGTAGGTCTTGGCCTGGCGGCTTCGGACCTTGAGGAACTCAGCAGCCTTGTAAAGAACGGCATCGCTGTCACGATTACGGACTGAGTTACAAAATTAAAAGAGTTACATGTTAAGAAGAACGCGATTGGACATGACGGCGAGTTTCTGGACTTTGTAACTCTTTTAACGTTGTAACTTTTTTAACTTCCATGGAATGGCAACCGCTCGATTTTGAAAAACCGATCTTTGAGCTGGAACGGCGCCTCCAGGATTTAAGAAATCACTCGGACGCGCATGATGTCGATCTTGCTTCGGCCGTTAAAGCCGTTGAGGAAAAACTTCGTGAAACGCGGCGGGAAATCTACGGCAATCTCACTGCCTGGCAGCGTGTACAAATTGCGCGCCATACGCAGCGGCCGTTCGCCATGGATTACATCGAACGGTGCTTTACAAATTGGATTGAGCTGCATGGAGATCGCCGCTTCGCCGACGATCGAGCCATGCCCTGCGGTCTGGCCACACTTGGCACGCAGCGCTGCGTCGTCATCACTCATCAAAAGGGTCGCAACACAAAAGAAAATGTGATGCGCAATTTCGGCTGCGCGCATCCTGAAGGTTACCGCAAGGCGCTGCGATTGATGCGACTGGCCGAAAAATTTCGCGTGCCGGTCATTTCATTGATCGATACGCCAGGCGCTTTTCCCGGGATCGGATCGGAGGAACGTCATATATCAGAAGCAATTGCTGTAAATCTCTTCGAAATGATGAGGCTTCGCGTGCCGATCATTGCCGCGGTCATTGGCGAGGGCGGTTCCGGTGGCGCGCTGGGCATTGGCGTGGCGGACCACGTATTG
>JBKPGQ010000291.1:0-2201 GCA_046729455.1 Verrucomicrobiota bacterium | reverse complement strand
CCCCGGAGCCATGATGCGCAGCTTGTATTTGCGCGGCTCGAGATCTTCGAATGTGGCCGGACTCTTCTGCGCGTGATCCCCTAACACGACGAGCGCCCCGGCCGGAGCGGTTTGAATCGTCAGGTGTAGATCGATCCCGCTGCTGCGAGATTCGCGTTCCAGCCAGAACCAAATACCCGCGACTGCAAGCGCCAGAACGAACATCATGGCAAATAAGATTTTCGCGCGCGATTTTTTCAGAGGCTTGCCGCCCTCGAGCGCCGCGAGATCGCGATGCATTGCCTCAGCCGATCCGTAACGCTTTTTCGGGTCATTCGCACACGCTTTTATGAGCACTTGATTGAGTTGCAACAGCTGCTCCCGGTCCGGCCGAGTGCTCAATCGTGAATCGATCTCTGGAAAATCGAGCCGGTCTTTTCCAGTGCAAATCTCGTAAAGAAGTTTGCCCAGACTGTAAATGTCTGCGCGCGGGGTGCCCGGACCTTCTGGCGGCACGAAACCTTCCGTTCCAACGAATGATTGTTGTCCGCTAGCAGCCACTAATCCGATGTCGGCGAGTTTCGGCACGCCGTCGATGAAGATGATATTCGATGGCTTGATGTCGCGATGCGTTAGCCCGCGCGCGTGCAACGCCTCGAGCGCTTCCGTTAATGAGAGCCCGAGGCGAATCGATTCATCAGCGGGGAGGCATTCATGCCGCGCGAGGTCACTTTTCAAGGTGCGCGGTTCGTAATTGACGATGTCGATCTTGCGGCCAGCCAAATGATCGTCGGCTAGCTCCATGCTGTAATAGAGATAATCTGCAGTCCGGCCGACGTGAAGAATGTCAACGAACCCATCGTGTGCGCGCGAGATGGGCTCGAATGCGGACATGCCTTCGAACTCCCTTAGAAACGTGCGCTCGGTTTCAAACGTGCTGCGGTACACAACTTTCACCGCCCGAAATGCACCGGTCACCGTCCGCGCTAGCCAAATCTCCCCGTAAGCGCCGCGGCCGATCACACGTAGCAATTCGTGATCAGGGATAATCGGGATCTGAGCAGTGACTTCGCGGGGAATGCCCGATTTTACACAAGGCGCGACCACGAGGCAATTCCGGGGAGCCGATCAGCGATCGACCTTTTCCAGCGTCTTAATCTCCTTTTTCAGGAGCGCCGCCACGCGGTGTCGCGCAAGATACACCTGGCCGACACTGACTCGGAGTCGTTCGGCAACTTTTTGCGCCGGCCATTCTTTGCGTACGTAACAATCAAAAATTTGGAACTGTTTTGGATCGATTTTCCTCTTCACACGCGCGATCGCGGCTTCCAATAAATTGTCTTTCCACTCCGTTTCCCAGACTGCATCAAGATCGACAATCCTCGAATCAGGGACACGCTCGATAGTTGCCGTGAAACGATCGTCCTGCAAATGCGAGCGCTTCGCACCTTCCGGTTCACGTTTGCGAAATTGATCGGCGATGCGCCACCTGGTGATTTGTAAGAGCCAGCCTTTGAACGAGCCGACTGCGGGATCGTACTTCAACCTATCGATGTTCTTGGCCACGGTTATGACTGTTTCCTGCACGACTTCCTGTGCTTCGGCGTCGGCCAGGCCGGATTTTCGCGCCGCCGAGTAGATCAGCTTCCAATAAGTGTCGAAAAACTCCTGCCAACGCTGTTGATCGTCCCAGTTGGCCAGGCGATCGACCAGGCTGCGGCGCGTGGCAATCAACCCGCTGTTCCTCATATCAATCTTCTAACGCACTTCTGCCCACAGGCACAATACTATCGATTTTCTGAAAGATTCCTGCTGGACTCACGTATCCTCCTTATGAATGCAAGCACCCTCCTCCCCCGATCACTTCAGCTGGCTGCCCGGCCGTTACTGCTTCTTTTCACGTTTCTAAAGAAGATCGCTGTCGCGATCTTCGGGCGGCTACAATGGAGCCCGCCGCGCTGGCTTTCACAAAGCCGCGCGGCCTTCTCCAATTTCAATCGCGCACATCCCCTCATCACGGCTTCCGGAATCATCGCCATCGTTCTGCTCGCATGCGGGACGGCCTGGACGCTGCACTGGTACCAACATCGACCCAAGCCGCGCTACGTAAGCGTTATAATTGAGGCGGTTCCCGTAACGAAGTTGGAGAAGGATCTGACTTTTCCAACGCTTGATATTCGATTCAGCGATTCCGCGGCGCGCCTGGAAAATAAAGACAAAAC
>JBKPGQ010000290.1:0-2144 GCA_046729455.1 Verrucomicrobiota bacterium | reverse complement strand
TATCTTAGAGGCATTACAAACTTTAGAGATGTGGGTACCAATGTCGCGAGCCGAGATACCGCAGTACGCATGGGCGTATAGGAAATTTGTAGACATTACGACTCACTTACGGCAAGAGGCCCGTTCCCGGTAGCGCAGCGTCTTTGTTTCTCGACTAACGGATTCGAGTCGTGGTACTCTACGCGACCTGAGCCCCACCGCACAATCTGCACGGCGTTGGCTCACACCGTAGCGTCAGCAAACCCACGATAGAAAAACCATGAACTACAACATCGCAACAATCCTCGCCGTCATCGCGATCATCTTCGTCCTGATCACTTACCTCACCAGCGCGCCGCTTGTGCCGGTCGCAGTCATCCTGCTCGGGCTGGCGATTATTTTCGGGGGACGCGGAAGCGGAAGTTTGAGAAACAGCTAAAAAATAGCGAACTTTTCGGGCGACCGGGCTGAAAGGCCCGATTCGGCAACCCTTTCGCGCGACGACCTTCGTCTTCTAATGCGCTCGGGGACGGGCACACGAATTTCTTTCGCGACGCGGCCTAGCTGCATCGCTTGGTCAGCGTATATCTCTGCCCCTGCATGGCTTCATCAGACGGAATTTCGTAGTCCATGAGGACCCAGACCCCAACTTTCTATCCCTCATTCCAATTCTTAAGGAAAAATCTCGTCTAATTTTTTTACCAAACTATGGCTGCCTTGAATCTTTAAGCGGCCAGTCAAGTATGCCCATTGGACTTTGAGGGTTTTATTTGACATAGAAACCCAGTCTTCATCGCTCGCTGCAAACGTGACATTTGGATTGTCAATCTTTCCCCTACCCATTTTGTAAGTTCCATCATTTACACTCAGCCACCATTCGCCTCCGTTCGGACCACTGAGCTCCCACTGGTAGCTAGCATGCACTCCTTTTGCCTTGTCTGCTTGAAAAGCGTCTTGCCTCTTATCCAACGCCTGTTGCGGTGTAGAATTCTGCTGTCTACTGGTTTGCTGCGCTTGGCATGGTGACGCAAGCGCGAGCGCTGCGAACGTCAACAACAAGTACAGCCTTTTGTTTTTCATTATCAACGATGCAATTTGCCTCATCGGTGAATGCGCTCGGGGCGTATTTTGCACAAGATTGACCGTTTCTTGCCGCGCGAATCTCAGAGTCGGGGAGCTTAGCGATCCCATTGGTCGCCAGCGCAGCAGATCAGGATAACAACAAGAAGAAAACGCAGACGACGCTAGGTCAGCAAACGCAGAAGCAAACAGGAAAGCAGGGCAACCAGGGCAAGCGCTACAACGTGAACAACGCTTCGCAACTAAACAACCCTTGGCACTTAAAAGGCCAAGGTCGGCATCACGGTTACATGCACTACAATTTTTGCCGGATTCATGTTTGGAGCTTGGACGAAGTGATTGCTTTGCTAGAGTGAGAATGTGGAAATGAATGAGTATAAGCCTGGGGACATTGTGCCACAATCCTCATCGCTTTATCGCCTGGTGCACGACCCACCGGGTAAGGGAGAACAACTGAAAACGTTTTACTGTGATGAACGTTTTCCACCCTGTTCAGAATGTGGGAAGAAGGTGCGTTACATGCTTCCCAGCAGACTTCTCAGAAATAAAAGCTGAAACTGACCCACTACCAGAAACCCCTTTCGCTGGCGATGAAAGTTGGCATATTGAAACCGTGGCAAAGCGAGACGCTAACAAGAAAGCATCGGAGCAGGTCGAGAAAGCAACTGATTCGGAGCCGGTCAAAGGCAAAGAGCTTTTGGAATCCGACGAGCTTAAGCGCCAATTATCGAAAGCCGAAGAGCGGTACAGGTCGGGATTATCGCCGAAGAAGGCGAAGTCCGAGTCACGCTAGCCATTTCGCAAGCAAGCCGGTCGAGAAGGCCGGAAAAGGGCCAACGCCGTGAGGGCAACGAACCCCATGCAGTATTGTCCGACAAAAAGGCAACGCATCCCCTATGGAAGCTTTGGTATTGCACTCGAGCAAGCGGCCAACATCCGGGACGTCGCCAGTTCGTCCACGGCGATAATCTTCGCGCTCATCTTTTTCCCACCACAAACTGCAACGCGCGCGGCATCACCTCAAATACGATTGGGTCATTGCCGATCAGTTCCCGATGGACAGTGTTTCCGGCGCCATGAATATT
>JBKPGQ010000289.1:0-1157 GCA_046729455.1 Verrucomicrobiota bacterium | reverse complement strand
TCGCCATCCGAGATGCAATCGACATCGACTTCAATCGCATCTTCCAGAAAACGATCGATCAGCACCGGACGATCGGGCGTTACATCAATCGCGCTTGCCATGTACCGCCGAAGATCCTCCTCATTATAGACAAGCTCCATGGCGCGCCCGCCGAGAATGAAGCTGGGCCTAACGAGTACTGGATAGCCAATTTTCCTGGCTATCGCGACGGCCTCTTCAGTGCTCGTCGCCGATCCATTTGGGGTTTGGCGCAGGCCGAGCCTGTCGAGCATGGTCGCGAACAATTGCCGATCTTCCGCGGTCTCGATGCTTTCAGGCTGTGTGCCCAGAATTGATACCCCCGCAGCCTTCAATCCGCTCGCCAGGTTCAGCGGTGTTTGACCACCAAACTGGACGAACACGCCGTCAGGTTTTTCCTGATCGCAAATGTTGAGCACGTCTTCGAGCGTGAGCGGCTCGAAGTAAAGTTTGTCGCTCGTATCGTAATCCGTGGAGACGGTCTCCGGATTCGAGTTGACCATGATTGTTTCGAATCCGAGTTCGCGAAGAGCGAAGGCGGCATGCACGCAGCAATAGTCGAATTCGATTCCCTGGCCGATCCGGTTCGGCCCGCCGCCCAGGATGATGACTTTGCGCTGGCCGCTCTCGCGCCGCTCATTCTCGTCACCGTAGGTCGAGTAATAGTACGGCGTGTAAGCTTCAAACTCGGCTGCGCAAGTGTCGACCAACCGATAGGTGGGCAGAACGCCTGCCGCCTGCCGCTTCGCACGGATTTCAGTTGCGCTAAGTCCATTCGCAACCGCCAGTTGTCGATCTGAAAAACCGAGTTTCTTGACGCGGTTTAAATCTTTCGTCTTTAAACATCGTGTTTCGGCCACGATCTCCGCCACATTCCGCAAAAACCATCTGTCGATCTTCGTTAGTTCGAAAACTTCGTCGATCGACATTCCGTCCTGAAACGCTTGGGCTAAATAAAAAATCCGTTCCGCGTTCGGGATCGCCAACCTCAAACGCAGCGTCTCAGGATCGACATCTTTGTTTGCGCCATCGCCACATAGGCCGAAACGCTTGATCTCCAAACTGCGCAGCGCTTTTTGTAATGCTTCCTTAAACGTCCGTCCGATAGCCATTGCTTCGCCGACGCTTTTCATTCGCGT
>JBKPGQ010000288.1:0-2276 GCA_046729455.1 Verrucomicrobiota bacterium | reverse complement strand
GCCAGTGTCGGTACTCCGCTAAGTCATCGGCCAAATGTTTCGACAAAAGGATGTGACCGGCATCACCACAGTCCATCACCCGTTGCGCGATGTTGATGCCAGCACCAGCGATGTTTGTCCTGTCGTTGACATCGGAAATTTTATTGACCGGACCGCTATGAACACCCATGCGTAATTCGATGTGCGGGTGATCTTTCAACGCCTGGCTAATCTCCAGCGCGCATTGCGCGGGCTCCTCCGGGCTGCGGAAAAAAAGTAGCGCCATCCCATCACCAGTCGGCACTCGGATGAGTTTGCCCGCTGTTTCTGCTGCCCGGAAACATTCAGTGCTTCGCACGATTTGATTGAGTTCCTTCAGAAACTCAATCTGCTCGTCAACCAGCAACTTCGAATAACCGACCACATCGATTAACAAGACGTGTGCGATCTCGAGCGGGAGATCCGGCTTAGTCTCCGCAGACGTGCCTTGGGCGTTCACCCTCTTGCAACCCTAACAATACCCTTACCCGCGGTCGAGGGTAAATAGCCTAAGTCGGGCTGCGCGACAACACTCAAAACGATGGCTACTTCGGCGCGAGGGAGGCAACGATTTTTTCAAAGCGCGGGTCGCCGCGCAACGGGTCCCAAAACGGCAGCAGCTTCAATTGGCCGTAGCTGACGGTGCTCGGGGGACGGACGGCAATGGTCAGCTGTTCGCAGGCGAGATCTTTATCGCCAACCCACGCAGCGATCATTGCCAAATACTCAATCATGAGCGGGCCATTGATTGCATCTTTTTCTACGGGAAGAAGCTCGACCGCGCGCCGGCCTTCGCGCAGTGCTTCCTCTTTGCGCCCGAGACCAGCGTCGATCAAGCCCAGCGCGCACAGCGCCGGGCCGTAATTTGGTTGAGCTTGGACCGTTTTCTCCTGCTCCGCACGCGCAGCAGTGAAAGCCGAGCGTGCTTTAGCCTCGTCTTTCTCCATGCGAGCGAGAACGCCGTTTATCACCGACCGGGTTAGATGAACAGCGTAATCGGTCAATGGTGTTTCGCCGAATGCGTCCAATGCATTTTTTGCCGCAGCGACGTCGCGCTCTGCTAGCGCACAGCTCAGCCAGTCATTTACGACACTCGGCAGGGCGCTGGGATTTGCGGCTCGAATGGAATCGATTGTTTGATGCAAGGGCCGGGTATCGGCTTTCCAATGAAATCCGACGGAGGCAAGCGCTACTTTGATATTGGCATCGTTCGGCTCGACGGCTAACGCGCGATCCAACACGGATGTTTGTTCAGCGTAGCGCCGGAGAAGTCCGTAACTGGTCGCAATCTGCTGGAGCGTGAAAAAGTTGCGCGGATCGAGATCGATCGCGTGCTCCAGGTTTCGTGTGGACTCTTCCCAGCGCCCCTGCCGCCTCTGGATGTAACCTTTCAGCTCGAAAACCCCGGGATCATTGGGCAACGTCTGGCCAGCAACTTCCAGCTCAGCCAGAGCGCCCTTATAATCGAGGTATCCTCGATAAAGATTTTGCGCACGCGCGTGGTGCGTTTCGCCTGCATCGGGACGAAGGCGAAACGCCGCCTGGATGGCAGATTCGGCTGACGCCAGCCGTGCTGGCGTATGGTCGTAGCCAAGGTGGTAAAGGCGGTCATGAGTTTGAGCTAGTTGGCAATAGGCTTGGAAAAACGACGGATCGCGCGCGACAGCCTGGTTCAGCAGATCGGCCGCCTGGAGCAATTTCGCTTTCCCGGCACTGCTAAAACTCGTGAGAAGAAGATCTTTGGCGCGCATGTACAGATCGAACGCCGCGATGTCGCCCGTCGGGGGACGTTCGATTGCGGTCTCTTCATTTGGCGAAAGTTTGGCCTGTAATTGCTCGGCAATCGCCTTCGCGATCTCACTTTGAATCGCGAACACGTCCGCAAGATCGCGGTCATAAGTTTGCCCCCATAATTGTCTGTCAGTGCGCGTATCAACCAAGCTGGCGTTAACACGCACGCGATTGCCCGAGCGCTGAACACTTCCTTCCACGACATTCGTGACCCCGAGTTGCTGGCCAATCTCGCGCAAATTCCGTGCGACTCCGCTCTTGTATTGCATCACCGAGACGCGGCTGATTATTTTGAGGTCCGCGATCTTGGCCAGGAGAGTGAGGATTTCATCCTGCACGCCATCTGCGAAGTAAGCGTTTTCTTTTTCAGCGCTCAAATTTTCAAACGGTAGAACAGCGACGCTCTTCTCGGGAATCAAAACCGTGGCTTTGCTAGCCGTCCCCTCGGAAGGAGTCGATGGGGTCAT
>JBKPGQ010000287.1:0-1534 GCA_046729455.1 Verrucomicrobiota bacterium | reverse complement strand
CCCAGCAAGATCGTCATTTTCGCGGTCGATCAGGGAATTCTGCAAGTTACCGATTACAAAACGCCGGACCCGCTAACCTATCTCTTCCGCAAATGCGCTCTCGGCGTAGAGACGGCGCAGATCGTCGATCTTATCATTCCGGAATTTTCTTTGCTGCGTTCTCTCTCCGCGTTCGGTGGCGACGGCGGCGAAGTTCAAAAATTGAATCCGTTCAAACGCGTCACGGAAAAACCGGTGGTGTTTTGGTCCGGCATTATCGACGCCGACACGACAGCTCGTGAAGTTGTTTATGATGTGCCCGACTTTTTCGACGGCACGCTAAAGATAATGGCGGTCGGCGTTTCAAATGAAACAGCCGGATCAGCCGATCGCGACGCGCTCGTCCGTGGACCTTTTGTGGTAATGCCAAGCGCGCCGGTGCTAGCCGCTCCCGGCGACGAATTCGAAGCCGGCGTGACCGTCGCTAACAATGTCGAAGGGTCCGGCGCCGATGCAGAGGTGGAACTGCGCGCCGATACATCTGCGCAATTGTCGATCTTGGGAACGCCAACCCAAAAATTGCGAATCGCAGAAGGGCGCGAACAAAGCGCGAAGTTCCGCTTCCATGTCAACGACATGCTCGGCTCTGGCGAAATAAAGTTCGTCGCGCGCCGAAATGGTATTGAGACGAGGCGCCGCGCGACGCTGAGTGTTCGTCCGGCCGTCCCCTACGCGACCGATGTTCGCAGCGGCAATTTCAAAAAAGGACACGTGGACGTTCAAGTTACACGGGCGATCTATTCCGAGTTCGCCAAGCGCGAGGCCGCTGTCGCGGCTATGCCGCTGGGACTCGCGCACGGTCTTTATGTTTTTCTAAAAGATTTTCCTCATGGTTGCAGCGAACAGATCACGAGTGGCGCATTCTGCCGACTTTTGCTTTCGGATGAAGCCGATTTCGGTCTTAGCCGAGCGGAGGTAAACACACAGCTTGAAAAAACGTTCGCGACTCTGCGACGCCGGCAAAACGATCAGGGCGCGTTCGGTTATTGGGCGCCGGAAACAGATCAGAAAATCAGTTTTAATTCGGTTTACGTGATGGATTTCCTGAGCACGGCGAAAACAGCCGGCTTTGCGCCGCCCGCGGACATGTTCGCGAGTGGCTTGCGCTACTTGCAAAAGATGGTCACTCTCGAGCCCTCGACTCTGGCCGACGCGCGAACCATCGCCTACGGGATTTACGTGCTCACGCGAGAAGGTGTCGTAACGACCAATTACATTCTTAATCTGCGCGATTATCTCGATCAGCATCAGGCTGACATATGGCAAAATGATGTAACCGGCGTTTACCTCGCGGGCGCACTCAAACTTCTGCACAAAGACAAAGATGCAGACGATTTGATCGGCGCCTACAAGATCGCAAATGATTCGAGCGGGAATTATGACGACTTCTGCCAACCGCTCGGAGCAAACGCGCAATACGTTACCGTGCTTGCCCGCGCGTTTCCGTCGCGTCTGAAAGGAATCTCGGCGTCGGAATTCGAGCAAATTCTGCAGC
>JBKPGQ010000286.1:0-20158 GCA_046729455.1 Verrucomicrobiota bacterium | reverse complement strand
TTTCTCGCGTCGGAAGTGATGCTCTTTGGCGGCCTTTTCTCCGCCTACATTTTTTTGCGCATCGACGCGGCGCCGGGAATGTGGCCGCACGGGCTGCTCAACGTTCCGGTTGGCACCATGAACACGGCGATCCTCATCATGTCGTCGGTGACGGTCGTACTGGCGTGGGCGGCGCTAAAGATGAGAAGATATCGCGCCTACTGGTGGTACATGCTGGCCACGATTTCGTGCGGCGTGATTTTCTTGACCGTCAAACTTGCGTACGAATGGCCGCAGAAGTTCGAGCATTTCGGCGCTTACATTAAACCGGATGCGCTCGGCAAGTACGAAAAATATCTAGGCAACGAGTATGCCGCGGAGAAAGGTCTGCCGCCGCGACTCGAGATCACCGGCCACTTGCACGGCCAGAACGCGAAGGAATACGAAGTCGCGCTCGACCCGCTCAACGCCGAGCCCACCAATCCTGTGATGGATCGGCCGCACTTTTTCCCGCTGCCGGTCACTGACAAAATCGCGACGATCGAGAAAGAAGATGTCCAGCGCGCGACCATGTTTCTGCCTACGCATAGCGCCTATTTCGCCAGTTATTTCACCATCACCGGTCTGCACGGCATGCACGTGCTCGGCGGCGTGCTGGTGTTCATCTACATGTGGCTGCCGGTCAGCAAAAAACTTTACCAGCGCAATCCGGAGCATCTGGCTAATCGCGTCGAGGTGGCGGGCCTGTTCTGGCACTTTGTGGATCTAATCTGGATTTTTGTATTCCCACTCTTTTATCTGCTCTAAGCGATGAACAACCCGCCCGATATCTCACAGGATTCCAAGGAGTACGAGGAATACGCGCACGGCATACAAAAGCACGTTCGCGGTTATTTGATGGTCGGCGCGCTCCTGCTCACGTTTACCGTGATCACGGTCGCGTTGTCGTACGTCCATTTCGGTACCGACAAGGCCAACATCGCCATCGCCATGCTGGTTGCGACCGTGAAGGCGGGAGCCGTCGCTGCGGTTTTTATGCATCTGGCTGCAGAAAAACGCCTGATTTACCGCATCCTGATTTTCACCGGTTTCTTTGTGATGGGGCTCTTCTGGCTTATCTTACTGGCGTGGTACGACTATCCTGTCTTTCGCTAAATGTCCCTTAAAGGCTTCCATATTGTTTTCATTATTTTCTCGACCCTTCTCGCGCTGGGAGTGGGACTGTGGTGCGTCTGGGTCGATCTGGTGGAAGGCGCGCCGATTTATCTTGCAGGCGCGATCGCATCGTTTGTCACCGCCGTTGCGCTGATCGTTTATGGCATCTGGTTCTACCGCAAAATGAAACGGCTGCGGATCATCACATGAAAACGAAGATTCTGTCGGCTTTTCTGTTGCTTATTTTTTCGCCCGTTGGACAGGCACTGGCGTGTCCGTTTTGCTACGGCGCAAAGGATGGAAAATCGACCGAACACATGGCAGTCGCGATCTGGTTTCTTTTTGGCGCTGTGACGTCGGTCCTGGGTGGGATCGGAGCATTCAGTTTTCATCTTTGGCGGCATGGACGAATGCCTGCCGAACCGCACCAGGAGATCACTGAGGAAGATCTGAGCGAATATGAGTAGCCTCGCGCTGATCAATGAATTCCTGGGACAGCCTCCCAACGCGTCATCGCACGGATATCAAATTGATCACATCCTTGAGTTCTGCCACTGGTTCATGGGAGCGCTTTTCGTCGGGTGGTCGGCGTTTTTTATTTTCGTGCTGATTCGGTTCCGGAAACGCCGACAACCCGGTGCAGATCATAAGGGTGTGACGAGCGGCATCTCGACGCATCTGGAATTTTCAGTCGTCTTAATAGAGGCTGTGCTCCTTCTCGGCTTCGCGATTCCGCTTTGGGCGAAGCGGGTGAATCAGTTTCCACCGGGCAAAGAAGCGCTGCTCGTCCACGTAGTCGCACAGCAATTCAGTTTCAATTATCACCTGCCAGGGCCGGATGGACAATTTGGCCGGCGCGATATCAGCTTTGAGAGCAACTCAAATCCACTTGGTCTCGATCCGAATGATCCTGCCGGTAAGGATGATATCGTAACTGCTGGCGAACTACATGTGCCGGTAAATCGCCCGGTCGTCGCCGAACTTTCCTCAAAGGATGTGATCCACGATTTCTTTTTGCCAAGCATGCGAATCGCAGGCGACGCAATCCCTGGTTCGCTCATTCCGATCTGGTTCACTCCCATCAAGACCGGAACGGACGAAGTGATTTGCGGTCAGCTGTGCGGTCTGGGCCATTACGGAATGAAAGGCACGCTGGTAGTTGATACGCCGCAGGATTACGAAGCCTGGTTAAAAGAACGCGCCGAGCTGGCTGGCGGCGCGCAAAGCGCCCCGTCGCCTTCACCATCGCCGGGCGCAGCGCAGCCACAAAACAAACCTGCCGCATCCGCGACTCCTGGCGGATAAATTTGGCAGCGCGCCCGCTCGCATTTGTCCCATCCGTCGCATTGGTCGTATTCTTCCTCTGTGGAAAAATCGACTAAGTGGCTGAGCCGTTTCACATGGTTCATTTGCGTAGCCGCCCTCTTCCTCATTTGCAGTGGCGGAATGGTCACGAGCAAAAACGTCGGTCTCGCAGTGCCGGATTGGCCAACCACGTTCGGCTACAACATGTTTCTGTTTCCTTTCTCAAAGTGGGTCGGCGGAATTTTGTTTGAGCATACCCATCGCCTGATTGCTTCAGCCGTTGGGTTCCTCACGATCATTCTGGCGATCTGGCTTTGGCGCAGCGAAAGCCGGCGATGGGTGCGCAACCTCGGCCTAATTGCGCTCGCCGGTGTAATCTTGCAGGGAATTCTCGGCGGCCTTCGTGTCACGATGCTCAAAGATGAAATCGGCATCTTTCATGCGTGCGTCGCGCAGGCCTTTCTCGCGCTCCTGGTGGTGATCGCGCTTGTTACGACAAGCTTTTGGCGGTCTCTCGATGAATTTGATATCAGTCAGAAAAAATTTGCGCTCATTCGAAGACTCGCCATCGCAATCACGCTCGCGATTTATATTCAACTTGCGCTGGGCGCGACAATGCGTCATCAGCATCGCGATCTGTCGATTCTCGATTTTCCGACTGCAAACGGCGCGTGGATTCCGGATATAAGCGCCACAGCGCTGGCGAAAATCAACGCCTGGCGTGATGCGCGTGGCCTGTCCGACGTGGATGCTTTCCAAATTTGGTTGCAAATGACGCATCGTTTTGTCGCGCTGCTGATTGCAATTGGGGTGATTGCATTTTGTTCGCGCGTTTGGAGAGACGCGCGCGAGGTTCCCGTGCTCAAGAAACTGTCAATGTGGTGGGTCGCATTTCTTTTCGTTCAGCTGACGCTGGGCGCATGGACAATTTGGAGCAATAAAGCAGCCGACATCGCGACGGCGCATGTCGCGGTTGGGGCGGTCATGCTATCTTTTGGCGTGAGTATCTCGGCCATTTGCTGGCGAATTTCGCAAGTGCGATACGGTGCGCCCAGCGGGTCCGAGCCGGACCGGCATAGCGCCCTACCAATCCCAGCATGAAAACCGCCGCGCTCGAAGTCGAAACTGCGAAACACGCATTCGCGCCAAGGAGGTTTATTGCGGATCTCTTCGAATTGGTCAAAGCGCGATTGACTTCTCTTGTTTTACTGACCACCGCGGTTGGCTTTTATCTCGGGTCGCGATCGTCCGTCGATTATGCTGCCTTGTTTCGCGTCGTGTTTGGAACAGCGGCCGCAGCTGCAGGGGCCGCCGCGCTCAATCAGTGGTGGGAACACAAAGCGGACGCACTGATGGATCGCACGAGAATGCGCCCGGTACCGGCGGGCCGAATGCGACCATCCGAAGCGCTCGCGCTGGGCCTTGTCTTCTCAATCTTTGGAGTTGCCTATCTTGCGCTGGCCTGCAACACGCTGAGCGCAGTCCTCGCTGCGATTACGATCACGATTTACATCTTCGGTTATACGCCGCTCAAACGCGCCAGCACGGCGAACACGGTTGTTGGTGCGATCCCCGGTGCGCTCCCGCCAGTGATCGGCTGGGCAGCAGCCGGTAGAGCAATCGACGCCGGCGCATGGAGTCTTTTCGCAATTCTTTTGCTATGGCAATTGCCGCATTTCTTCGCCATTGCCTGGATGTACCGCGAAGACTATTCGCGAGCGGGTTTCCGCATGATTTCCAGCGATGACCTCAGCGGCGAGCGCAGCGCCAGTCAGAGTGTGTTTTTCTGCATTCTGCTCCTGGTCTTGGGAGGCCTGCCTGCATTTGTTGGAATCGCCACGTTCGCGTACCTCGCAATCGAATTAGTGCTAGGCGGTTTGTTTATTGCCGTTGCCATGCGGTTTTTGAGAGTCCGCACCAGAGAAGCTGCGCGTTTGTTGTTTATTACGTCGATTGTTTACCTGCCGCTGCTGTTGGCCGGACTCGTCCTGACGAAATCATGAATACCACTTCTGCTACGATGAATCAGACACCGACACGCGGCGGCATTGCCTGGAAGCTAACCCTGATTCTGATTCCGATTGTTACTTTGCTACTGTTACTTTGGCTGCGTCACATCGAAGTGGCAGCCCTTCGACAACGAACTGTTTCTTCCTACGGAACAGTCCCAGCTTTTCAGCTGGTGAATCAAAACGGGCAATCCTTCGGCTCCGCGCAGTTGGCCGGCAAAATCTGGATAGCCGATTTCATTTACAGCACGTGCCCGGGACCTTGTCCAATGATCAGTAGCCGGATGAGCGAACTGCAGAAGCCGCTGGAAAAGACCGACGTGCATCTGGTTTCATTTAGTGTCGATCCGGAGAAAGATACGCCGCAGGTTTTGCGCGGTTACGCAGACAAATTGCAAGCAGATCCCGCGCGTTGGGATTTCCTCACGGGACCAAAGAGCACGATTTACAAACTCTCGCACGATGGTTTCAAACTTGCCGTTTCGGATGGCAGGGATGAACAGGGAATTCCTGTGCACAGCACGCGGATTGTACTGGTGGATCGGCGCGGTGGGATCCGCGGTTATTACGATGCCACTGAAGCAGACGCCGTAACGAAATTACTCGCAGATACAAATCATTTGCTGCGCGAGCAGCCGCGATAATTGTAGGGCCAGCGTTGATCGCGGCAGTCCGGGGTCAACGACCCTGGCTATAGGTTTCTCATCACACCGGCTCTGGCCCGGCGCTTGGGCCTTCGTCGCCGACCATTCGCAGATAATCTCGATATTCTCCTTTTGGTAATCGATCGATGGTAGCGGCAAGTTGAGACTCGGTAATGAAACCGACCCGAAGTGCCACTTCCTCTAGACACGCGATTTTCAATCCCTGCCGGTGTTCAATTGTCGCGATATAGTTACTCGCTTCGAGCAATGTTGTCGTAGTGCCGGTATCGAGCCAGGCCATGCCGCGGCTTAGCAACTTCACATGCAACTGGTTCTCCTTGAGATAAAGCAGATTTAAGTCGGTGATCTCCAATTCGCCCCGCGCAGAAGGACGCAGTGTCCGACACAGCTCGACGACGCGCTCGTCATAGACATAAAGCCCTGGCACTGCGAAGTGACTCTTTGGTTGCTTCGGTTTTTCCTCAAGGCTGATCGCCTTTCCTTCAGCGTCGAATTCGACTACGCCGTACCGTTCCGGGTCACGGACTTGGTACCCGAAAATGCAAGCGCCACGCTCAATGGCCAGCGCGTCTCGGTAAAAGTCGAGTTTTCCGTAGAAAATGTTGTCCCCCAGAATGAGTGACGCGCCGCAGCCCTCGATAAATTTTGCCCCGATCAAAAAAGCTTGTGCGATTCCCTCGGGTATCGGTTGTTCGGCGTATTCAATCCGAATTCCGAGATGCGCGCCGTCGTTCAAGTAATCGCGCAGCATCGGCAAATCCTTCGGCGTGGAAATGATCAGTACCTCGCGCAGGCCGCCAAGCATCAGCGTAGCCAGCGGATAGCAGATCATCGGCTTGTCGTAGATCGGGAGAAGTTGCTTGCAGACGATCTTCGTGAGCGGGAAAAGACGGGTTCCGGCGCCGCCAGCGAGAAGGATGGCTTTCTTCATTTTCGATTTTCGATTTTCGATTTTCGATCACTGCGACTCCAGCGCAAAAGTAACTCCGCCCATTCCTGCCAGAAACGCGTCCCAGCAGTCAAATCGATCCCGCTTTTTTGACTGACTCGTCCAAGTGCCTTCTGCGGAGCGGAACGAAACGTCGTCTTATCAACAAGAAACGAGTCGCCGCGGACTAATTGCCGATCTCTCAAACGACCGCCTACACACTCTGACAAGGCGTTCTGGATCCACTCACGCGGTAATGCCGGTCGCGCCTCAATCGTAGCGCTCACGGTAACATTGAGAAGTTTCTTTAAGATGAGCGCACAGACGAGGGCACCGGAACTCGTTGCGTGGACATGCGACACGTTTTTCAGCAGCTTGGCCAACGCGAGAGCAAAACGCGCCTGCCGCAAAAAGATGGCGCTTGGCGCCCTGGCGCTCTGCTGCGCACGATCCTCTTCCAGTTTCTGTACAAGTGCGTGGTTTGCCCGCCATTCGGCCTCGATGACCATCTGGTCTGGCAGAAATTCGAGTGACGGCGCCATTTTTTCCATCGCTCGCGTGTACCGCGCATGAGAATTCAATTCGCACACGATTGGGACGATTGGCACGTGACGTTGCTTCATCTCTTCAAGCTCGCGTTCGAGGAGCGGCAAATCTCTATCCGGCCATCGATCGATGATGTACGCGATCTGATGCTCTCTTGTAGCCCCTTCGCTGTGCGAAGCGCGGCGCTCGGTGGATTTCGTCGACGCACCCGGTGTTTTCTGCAGAAGCTCGATAAGTGGCGCTACAGTGTGCTCAATTCGGAAATGTTGTTCAATTCGTGCGCGCCCAGCGCGACCATAGTGCAATCGCAATTTGACGTCTTCGATGAGTTGTCCCAGCGCTTCGGCCAACGCCATTGTATCCTCGGGCGGGACGAGCAAACCGGTTTCGCCATGGACAACGGATTCCGGAATTCCAGCCAACCGGGTGGACACGACCGGACGCGCAGCCGCCATCGCCTCGATGATCACGGTTGGAAAAACATCGCTGGCCCCTTGAGCGTCTGTCATTGAAGCGAGCGCGAAAATATCAGCAGACTTGAGGTTCTCCAAAACCGCTCCTTGGGACAGTGAGCCGAGCAGGTGAACCCGGTCTGACAGATTTCGTTTTCTAATTCTTGTTTCGAGATCACCCCGTAGTGGGCCATCGCCAATGATTTCACAGCTGAAATCGAAATCCCGGCGCGCAAGCTCCGCACAAGCGTCGATGAGGTACCCAAATCCTTTGAACGTAACCAGCCTGCCGATGCTGACGATGCGCGGCGCTTGGTTGATCGATGCTTCGTAGTTCGGCGCTGGAAAACGCGTTAGATCCATCCCGTTGTAAACACGGTGAATCCGGGAATCCGGACAGCGTTGGCGAAGCAGGTCGCGGCTGTAGTTCGTTTCGGCCGCAACGAACTCCGCGGCAGCGCAGATTTCACGCAATAGATCGTCATTACCAAGGTCTTTCATGAAATCCTGTCCATGTGCCGTCACGCTGAACGGAATCCCTGAAATCTCTTTCAAGAACATCGCAGTGTGCGCTGCTCGATTCGCGAAGTGCACATGAACATGATCGACCCCGCGGCGCTTGAAATGGTCGGCAAAGTAAAGGGCATTGCGCGCGCGCTGTTCTGCCTTCAAGCCGGGGCCATATGTTCGCTCGTGCCGGTCAACCAAATCGCGCGGCCATTTGCCATCCGCTTTCGCGGTCTTTTCTGATAGCTTTAGAATTTCTTGCGGCGGCGCATAATGAATCGGCGCGCGCAAACAGGCGATGTGCTCGTGACGCAGGCTCGTAAGCGGCGGGTACACCGAGCCGATCTCGAGTTCCAAGCCGAACCGCTCCAGCGCCAGCATCTCTGCGTCGCAAAACGTCTGCGAAAGCACAGGATACCGGGAGTAAAGATAGCCGAGACGCATCAAAATCGGATGATTACGCGCTTCGCGCGAAAATAGCAATGGTTGTGGTGGCAGGCGTGTCGCCTGCGATGGTTTCGAAAATGTGCAGCCGACACGGCTGCCTCTACAATTCAGGAAAAGCGAACGTCCTTACCTGGGTCCATCTCGAAGTCCAGGTCCAGGGAATCCTCGGTGTTCGGCTTGATCACTTCCTCCATGAATTTCACGAAAACGGGGTCTTCGCGGAAGATTGCGTACTTGTCCATCGACTCAAAATCGATGGCAATGAAGAACGGCCACGGCCATTCGGGGTCGATCCGCTTCCCACATTTAATGTTCAGGACCTCGGGAATCTTCAGAAGCTGCATGCGCGTGTTCATCATCATCGCCTCCACACGGGCAGGGGTGACCTCGGGTTTGAGTTTGTAGAGAACGATATGATGAACCATGAGGGTAAAGCTAATAGGCGTTTCCGACGAGACGCGCAAGTCCGAATCGTTTACTCGATGCAAGCAAGACAGGCGTTGCTTGATTGCCACCCGTTTGGCGCATATGGGCGAGGCGATCCCATCGGCGCTGCGGCCGTCAGTTAAATGCGGGCTCGCCGCACCCGTCGAGTGTGAATAGTTTGAAGATGCAAATGACTTTGAAAGAACCAACCACAGAGTTGTCAGCAAATCTGGAATATCCAGCTTGTCCGTTATGCGAGAGCGAGCGGCGTCAGTTTCCGTTTCGTTTGCACGGACCCTATCGGGTAGCGCGCTGCATGGAATGCGGGCTCCATTATCTTTACCCGCGGCTTGTCGAGAGCGCTATGCAGCAAGCCTACCGTGAATCATCATACTATGAAGGCGGCGCATGCGGATACGCGGACACCAGCTACACTGCACAGGAATTCGCGCTGCGAGCAACGTTCAAACGCCTGCTGCATAATCTCGCCAAACGCGGATTGACCGGTGGTGATCTTTTGGAGATCGGCTGCGGCTATGGTTATCTGCTCGATGAGGCACGCTCGTTCTTTGAACGACGTGTTGGGACGGATTTCTCGCCCGAGGGTGCCGAGATCGCCCGCCCGACGGGCGCCGAAGTATTTGTTGGAGGAATTGAGCAAGTTCCATCTAACGCAAAATTCGATTGTGTAATTGGGACGCAGCTGATCGAGCATGTTTACGAGCCATTATCATTCGTTAAGCGATTAGCTGGCCACACAAAACCGGGTGGCCATATCGTTCTCGCTACTCCCGACATTGGAGGTGTATTGAGAAAAGCTATGGGCCAGCGTTGGCCGTCCTTTAAGGTTCCCGAGCATGTGGTCTACTTCGATTACCGGACGTTAAGCTCATTGATGCATCGAGCCGGTTTGAATAATGTTCAGCGACTTCCTCATCCGCATGCTTTTCCCTTAGGGTTGATCACGGCCAAATTCGGTTTCAAGCTTCCGTCCTGGCTCGGACGCTTCAAGGTATGGGTGCCCGCCACTACTGTTGCTGCTTATGGAAGAGTCACAAACACCTAGCACGCAAACGAGGCAGTCTTTCCTTTCGGTCGTCATGCCGGTCTTTCGCGAAGGCGTGCAGTTACCTGCTTTCTTGGCAGCTGTGCGCGACTCTCTTATCCAGTGCAATCTCCCTTACGAACTCGTGCTCGTCGATGATGGTTCGCCCGACGACACTTGGCGCGTGATAGTAGGAGAAGCGAAAAGGTTCCAGATGATATGTGCTCTCCGGCTAAGTCGTAACTTTGGCAAGGAATCGGCTTTGTGCGCCGGGCTAGAGCATGCCCGGGGCGACGCGGTAATCGTGATGGACGCCGATGGGCAACATCCACCGTCGCTTATTCCCGACATGGTGCGCATGTGGCAGAGCTCTGGCGCCGACATTGTGGAGGCAGTCAAACGCAAGCGAGGCCGTGAATCATTATCCAGTAAGCTCGGTGCGCTGCTTTTCTATTTCATCCTGAATAAACTGTCTGGATTCCATTTCAAAGGCGCCTCGGATTTCAAGCTGATGAATCGCAAAGCGGTCGATGCCTGGCTCAGAATGCACGAGCGTAACGTCTTCTTTCGAGGAATGACGGTCTGGTTGGGTTTCACCACCGTGCAGATTCCCTTCAAAGTCGTTCCACGGTCGGCGGGACAATCAACATGGTCTGTATTGAAACGTCTAAAACTGGCTCTGGTTGGAATAACCGCCTTCTCGTCGTTTCCATTGCACTTGGTCACATTCGCGGGCGCAATTTTTCTTGTGTTGTCAGTCCTTTTGGGGTTGGAGACCCTATATCTGAAACTAACAGGGGAGGCGGTAAGCGGTTTTGCCACCGTCATTCTCTTGGAACTGATCATCGGAAGCTTCCTGATGATCAGCCTTGGTGTTATCGGCGAATATCTGGCCCGGATCTATGAAGAGGTTAAAGGCCGACCTCGATACCTGCTAAGCGAATCGATTGAGCCTGCTCGTGAACAGCCGCTTCCGTCTGTTAAAAAGGAGCATTCGGCAACGTCTTGACGCGTTCCTGAAACTGGCGAATGCTCTTGTTACCAATATTCAAAACGTAAAACGTCCTTAGCCTTCCGCCGAAGGAAAACGAAATAGAGTCCTCCGCTCCGAGATCGCGGAGCGATTGGAACATTTTGATTATTCTTGCTGTCTTCGGATCCCTTTCCCAGATCAGCTTCAGATCCTTATTGGTGGGCGCATAAGTAAGAATGGCGTTTTTATTAGCGCTCCATACATCCTGCTCACTCATCACCCCGAAAAATGGCAAGCCGGAACAAAAAGAGAGGATTTTAACGTCATCATAATCATGCAAGAATAGATGAATGATTGAATACGCGTCATTCTGGCAGATCAATGTTTCATACGGAGCATCGGGGATGCCTTCAACGCGGTTGAACTCATCACGTTCCAACCGCGGGGGTTCGGGGTGTGGTTGGCCGGCTACGACATGTTTTAAGAACCGTGACACAGCGACCTGATGTTGCGCATAGTGGTGGATCGCAAACGGGCTCTTCGTCTTGCTATAAATATATCGAATCGACGAACCCAAGCCTTTCAACAGTATTAAGCCTGCCAGAACGCCGAGCACAATTTGCACGCCTGGCCACGGCCGAAGCTTCAGCAACGCGGCAAAGGTGAAGCTCATTAGGATGATCCAGAATGGGATTGCAAGCAACAGCCGCTGCTCAACGGCAGGTCCCCCCGTAATAAATACTCCTACGATTGGAAGCATTGCCAGCAGCACGACCTCAAAACGCTTCTGCCAAAGAGCTAGCACAAAGCCGGGCAATAAAAGCCAGTAGTACGGCAACGGAATAGGCAAAAAATCCGGAAACAAAAGCCGAGGCCAAAAATGGGCAGCAAAAAAACAGTTCCAGAGCCCAGTCACATAATATCGCATATCATTAGGGGCCGGGGTTCCCCGCACCGCGTCCCAGAAACGGTGAATGTACGTCCCTTCATAAGATGTATAGTGTTCGCGATTGAAGATGATGTAACTGAGAATTGGCGTGGCAGCTGCCCAAAAGCTATAAACGATAACGGCCAGCGAGCTCCACGCGACGGTTCGCTTTAAGCTCCTCCAATAAAACACAGCGTACAGCGGCGCAGCAATCACAAGCGCCAGCAGATATTGCTTGCCAGGTATGGAGCTGGCTAAACAAAGCCCTCCCGCAATCCCGCCCAGCGACAAGGCAAAACAAGAAGCCTTTCTAAACCCCAGATGCAGGAAATAGACAGAAGCGACGCAGAACAGAATCGTCATCGGGTAACGGTATCCAACGAAAGTGTAAATGAATGCAAAGGGGAGGAAGTTAAAGCTCAGCGCCGCGACTGAGGTGACAATGTAAGACCCAAAGAACAGGTCAACTAGCAAGAGCGTGAACACAAAGGCCGTCAGCCAAATAACAAAGAGCGCTGCTTCATACGACAGGATATTAAAGCCGAATAGCTTGAGAAATCCCCATACATAGTAATGAAACAGGGTCTCTCGCGAAATAATGCCATGAAACCAGGCCGCCTGATATGGATGACCGATAACGTAACTTTTTAGATACCCGAGGTCATTGCCGGACTCGTCAAATAGTGCGTCTCCGTTCCACGGCGCGGTCCGGAAGTTCCAGAGGTGCGACACTACAAAGAACAGGATCCAGAAGAGAAAGAATGCTGTTTTCGGCTTTATTAGGGACTTGAAACCGGCCGCCAGGCCACGGGGGTTTGGCAGGAAGGCGCAAAGCAAGAAGAACATGCTAAGCAGCCACCCAATCGGATGCCACGGATTTCCCCACGCCCAGTTCAGATAATGAGCCACCGCGCCAAAAGCGGACGCCGCGAGGCTAACCAACGACAATCCGAGAAACAGAATTCGTAGCGTAGGCAGACCGCCTCTTCTCTGAACTAGGTCCATAGGAATTGCGTAGGCCTTCTATGGAATCTGTGCAAACGGAGCGATAATGCCCAGTGGATACAGCGCGTCACTACCTGGTTCCGAGATCGATCTGGGTCACGCGATTGCCAGCCATACATAGGACGTAAAGCTTCCGGTTCGCCAAAGCCGACGCTGATGGGCCGTCGAGTTTCGTCGGCGGCTTTGGTCTGACGCTTCCAATTCTATTTCCATTCAAACCAAAAACGAGCACGGCGTCCATGTTAGCGCTTGAAGCATAGAGTCGACCGGCCTTCGAATCTATGGTCAAATCTTCGAAACCGTATAGCCGTTGCCACTCGGGCACTGACCATTTACTTAGGAATTTTCCGTTTGAATCAAATACCTGTATTCGCTTGTTACGTGGATCGGCTACATAAACCTTATTGGTCATAAGATCAACCGCCACGGAAGTATGGTCGTCAAACTGCCCGTCGCCATTTCCTTTGGTGCCCCAAGTCGCGAGAACTGTTCCATCCGGACTGAACTTAACGATCCGGGTGCGCCCCTGGTCGACAACATAAATCGAGTCATCAGGGCCAATGGCTATCCGTCGTGGACCGTAGAACCCAGGATCTGGGCCTTTCCACTCGTCAATGAGAGTTCCATCGGGCGCCAGCTTCTGCACGCGGTGATTGGAAGCGTCGGCGACGTAGACGTTGCCGGCTTGGTCCACAGCTAGACCGTTCGGCTCTCCTAGTTGTCCGTAACCGGTGCCTTTAACTCCCAGAGTCGTGAGATAGACACCGTTCGGTGAGAATTTTTCGATGCGTCCGTTGTTGGTGTCCGCGACGTAAATATTTCCGACACGGTCAGCGGCGATTCCGTGCGGCGAATCAAATTCTCCCTTCCCCGTTCCCCTCCCGCCTTCAAACATGTTAGTAGCGTTTTCCGGCAGGGAACTAAATGCAGAAGGCGCTGTCCCGGGGACCTTGTAAATTGTCAGCGAGTTGTAGTTGTGCTGCTTGTCTTCAAAAACCTTCGGAAAATACCTGGCAAAGACTTGCTCATTGGGGCTTTTCACAAACTCCCCACGCCGAACCGCATTATCAAACGCCACATATGCGATGTCATTCTCCTTCAAAAGGCGAAACACTTTCCTCGGGTCTTTAGTCTGGAACAGGTCTAGATAGGCCTTATCGCGCTTACTCGAATCGTAGCCGGCTCCCCACGAATAATAAGGCCAGCCGTAAAACACGCGACGCCCGGCCATCAGTATCGGATGACTGACGAAGCGATCCGTTAGAAAGATATCGCGCGGC
Source organism: Verrucomicrobiota bacterium (assembly GCA_046729455.1). Classification (GTDB taxonomy): domain Bacteria; phylum Verrucomicrobiota; class Verrucomicrobiia; order Chthoniobacterales; family UBA10450; genus Udaeobacter. Next base: position 6,508 of record JBKPGQ010000286.1, on the reverse strand, counting down.
GTGGTGTTCTTGGTCAGCCAGTCAATGAGCGGATCGTTTCTAAATGTAACTTCACTCCAACCAGTGTTATGAATAGGAAAGAATTCAATAAGGCCGCCAGGGATGATTGCCATGGTAAGAGCAACGGCGGCAACCTTCCCAGGCACGGTAGTTCTAATCAGCGACAAATGCCATAGGCGCCACAGCGCGAAAGCAACAAACAGATTAGCGACGATTACCCAGATATGCAAAAACTTCTGATTCGCCAGAACCTCTATCGTGAACTGGAAACAAAAAGCCACCGCGATGAGGGTGGAGACCGCCACAAATACTCGCCTTTGCAGCCCAGTGGCGAAGAGCAACGCCAGCGCAATTAAAAACCACTTGAAACCAAAGGTGAAGCCAAGGTACTTCACAACGTTCAAGCCTGTAGCGTGGTCAAGCGTATAACCCCAGTGTAGCAGCTTTGGCATCTGCGCCCTGCCACTCCCTGTGCTCAAATATAACATTTGTGGCAGTGCAATCATCCCCGCGGGGACAGCGAGCGCGAGCATTTGTAGCCGCAAGGGACACAAAAGAAATAAGACTGCCAATATGGCGACCGCTGCGATGAACACGGCGCTGTTCCACATTGGCAGAAGGCCGAGTAGAGCACCTGAAAAGATAAAACCCGGCACCGTATTGCGAAGAGTTTGCGTGGCAAGGCTAGGTGGCGGCTTGACCTCTAGGACTGGAGTAGCAGGAGCCGCGCTTGTCGATACTGGAAGACTCTCAAAGGAAGTCGCATTGCCTAAGGATGTCTCCGGCGTACCTTCAGGCGGGGCACTTGCCTCCGGAGTCAGCGCCTTACCTGATGGCGCGGCAGCAGCTCGTTTGGTATGGAAGTCGCGATACTGGATCGCCAGAAAGATTAAAACCAGCAACAATATTCCAATGGCACTCGCAAAGTGCCTCTGGTTAAGGAAGGTCACTTGCGACCACGTGCCCCAGGCTTCGCCACGATACGGAAAGATGGTAGGAAGGAACTCCCGTAAGTGTGCGATGGATTGGATTGCTCCGCGCACTGAAGTTTCTTTGTGAAGGAACGGGATATATGAGAGCGAGCCGAAAAAGAAAAAGAGTGCAGAGCCCACGCGCCCAACTACGCGGGAATCAAACAGCACTTCACCAAGCGCCATTACGAGAATCAGCATCGCCACTAGCGTGATAATGCTTAGCAGATTCAGACTCCAAGCTGGATCGAGGCCGAGGAATTCCAAATTTCCGGCCTGGAAGTAGAATAGGAAGTGGTAACGAATTCGGTCGCCTGAGAAGTGCGGATACTCCGTCGGAAAGTTATGACCTACGGCGAAGCTCTGTATGAGCGCAGTGTTCGGTCCGAAATCGCTGTACTGGGGGTTGGAGATATGCAGTTTGCCGCCCTTAGCGCTAAAGGACGCGAACATCATCCAGGATACCAGGAAGACGTATCCCGCGATCAGCACCCAGTCAGCAATGCCTGAGCCTTCTGGACGGGTGGTGTATAGGTTCGTCGCATAAGAATGGTCGCCGTTAGTCCGAGCAGATTTTCTAACCTTGCCTTTCCAGAGGGACCAACATAGCACGGTGATTGCTGCAACAAAGAACAACGCATTGCCCCATAACAGTGGCTGCTTTGCGCGAGTGAAAAGCAGCCCGGCTAGATAAGTAGACCATGCGCTAATTAGCAGCCCTGTGATTACGGCCGCTCCGAGGCGGTGGGCAATCGATGTAAATCGATAGAATCGTCGGCAGAGAAAATCGCCAAGATAAATCGCCAGGACCAGATAAATCAGAGCTAACATGGGCAGAAGAGAGTCGATTGCTGAGAGTCAATAGTTGATAGCGGAAGCGGTGCGGTATCGAGCCTAGACCTCGACATATTCAGCGACGGAAATGGGCAAGGGAATTTCCACTCCATCTTCTTTCATGCCCTCGAGGTGGAATTCGATTGCCTTTTTGATGAGTCTTTCCGTCTCTTGAATGGACTTGCCGATGGCGACACACCCCGGAAGATCCGGGACAAACGCGCCATATCCTGAATCACCTTTCTCGATAATGATAGCGTAACGTCTCATTTCCAACCTGCTTGTTTACGGATACTGTTCAAGGTTCCTTTAGGAATGCACAAATTGGCGATGACTGCCCTTCTGACGAGCAAGAATCCATCCTTCTTTCTCAAGCTGCTCCAAGACCTCCCGGACTTTCACAGGCTGATCATCTCACTTTTTTACCGGCTACGTCAATAATGCGGCGGTTGGCTTGGTCGGCAAGTCCGTTTCCAATGCAAACGGCGAATCCATTACGCCTGGATGCACGCCGGACGACGGTGCCCGCTGGCCAGAGATGTGGAAGAGGAGATTGTTGCGACGCCGTAAGCCACGGGCGGGATGGGTGCGCTATCCATTGCAACTGTTCAGCGATCACTGATCACCAATCACTGTCTCTTTTACCGCGGCGTAGGGCGAGGCGGCGGATTTGGGCGAGGTCTCGGTGTTGGAGTAGCTCTTGGCGTTGGAGTGGGAGTTGATGTTGGCGTCGATGTAGGAGTAGGGGTAGCTGTGCACGTAGGTGTCGGTGTTGGGGTCCCTCCGGGGAAGGCAAAGGCATATACTTTGTTGTCACCCGCGACATAGATGCGTCCCCGGGCCACAATGCCAGTGGTGCTATAATAATGTGTTCCCGCCATCAGTTCGTTCGGACCACCGCCGCCGTAAACAACCGCACCGGTATCTCCATCATAGCCGTGTAACCGCTGGTCGCCTCCTGTGAGATGATCCTCCGTGCCGACTACCCACACAATCATGTTAGTATTGCCGTCCGTAGAGGTGACAAATGGCGAGCCGCAACCGCCACTGGCACGGGTCACATTCCAACCGTTGGCGGTGTCGATGGTAGGCGGACTGGTGGCAGTAATGCGGAAAGCAGAGAGGACGGTGTTGCCGTCGTTGTTGGCGCGGAACGCGACATAGGTACCCTGTTTGGTCCGATAAGTGACGGCTGCCTGGAGAATAGTGCTGCTGGCAACATGAGGAGCTGACGCTACAGGCTGGCTGACACCACCAAGGTTGTCGCGATTAACCAGATACGCATTGCGGTCCTTACCCATCGCAACAATAAGATGGGAAGGCGTTGCACCTGGCACGTCCACCAGCAATGGACCTGAGGCGCCCAGATCCGCGTCGCTTTGATCGAGCGACAACCAATTGGTGGGGGCCCAATAATCGGCGGGCAATCCGCTGAAGATTGGGCCGGGTTGGAAGCGAATCACTGCTTCGCCGCCACTCCAGACACCACCAGTGCCAGACGTGTTACCCGTGGTAACGAACGGGTTCATGCCATCGCTGGCGACACTGCCGACTCCCCATATCGCGCCACCGTAGGTGCCGCTGGCGGTGGCCGCCGCCCATGCTGTTACGCTGGTTGGATTATCTGTCGGTATTCCCACCAGCCAGCCATGCCAGACAGGGCAATCCCTCATGCTCCCATATCCAACATAAAGAATGTTGCCCACAATGCCAAGCGCAGGTCGTTGCTGTTGGACTTCGGCAGTGAAGTTGATCCCGTTGTATGAAGCGGTCAACTCCACGTCCACCGGCCAGCCAGGATTGATGTCGCCTGTGTCTACATTCAGCGAGAAGATGAGATGTTTCTTGGTCTCGCCGCCATCGGGTGTGATCATTGCGTCCAAAAAGAGGGCGCGCGAGGCAAGATCGACAACCGCCGTGCCAGTGATGCCCATGAGATTAAACTTAGTGCAGATAAGATCGCTCGCTTCCACCGGATCGCCCACATTCCGCTCCCAGATGACGCTGCCATTGAAGGCGTCGAGCGCATACACGTTATTCGATTCGGTCATTGCTATAATCATTGCCCTGCCGCATGGCCCATCCTCGATGTAGAGCGGCTGCGCATAGACGTTGCCGACAATTGTGCCGTCAAAATTCAGGTCGCGTACCAGATTGGCAGCGGCACTCGGCGTGAAAGCAGAGTCAACGTAGAGACCGTCGCGGGAATCATGATTGTGAAATTGCGTAACGTTCACCTGTGCGTTCGCAGGAAGAATTGTGCTCAGAACAGCAAGGCAGGATTCAGCAATGATGAACGAGCAAATGCGAATGGGAGATTTCATAGTGGCAGTCTGATAGTGGCGGCCCACCTTCTACCACAACGCGCGGCCTTCCTGTCAAGCATCGCGACGAAATGAAGTCTTAAGTCCACGAATCACACGAAGTTACGCAGATAAAGAAATGAAAGGAATTTCATGTTTCAGGTTAGCGGGATCGCCTTGCTCTCAGGGCAAGCCTAATTACCCTCACGGGATCGCTGCTTGCCGATTAAAATTTCTATCAAGGCAGTGTCGGGACACGCGGCGTGGGATGAACCCTCGGTGTTGGGCTAGGTCTCGGTGCCTCCTGCACTTCAAACGAGCCGATGTCGATCCGGCCATTTCTTAGGCGATCAAAGCCTGGTCCGCGCTGGTCGTAGTCGGGAGGGGGAACGAAGTTAGGATCGCCGGCATTAATGGCCGGGCTAGCTGGTAACAGGGCGTGAGTTAATGTCGGTCCGCCATTGTCCTGCAAGGGACCAAGCATTGGATCGGTATTGATCTGGTCGCCGGGGCCATTCAAATAACCGGCACCGTCGTCACTGCTTAGGTTATAGCCGCCTGAGACAATGGCACCGTAACCGTTAAGGATGCTGTGTCCTTCAGGGCTGACCTTGACGATGGTGTTTTTGATATTGAGCCATTGAATCCGGTGTTCCAAATCTCCACCGAGTTATCGCTCATAGTGCTATTAAAGACACTTGATCCGCTTGCTGCGAGTCCGGGAACGCTGTAAATACCGCCGTCTGAGTTCCCGCTGATGGTGCTATTCCTCACTACTGTAGTCGCCAGGATAGAGTTATATACCGCGGGTCCTGTATTTGCGCTGACAATGCTATTAGCGAGTGACACCGTCACTGGGGCAGCACAGTCCGTTGTCGCTAAAGATTGATTCGGCCCAGCCGTGGCTGTAAATAGCAGAGCCGGAGTAGTTGTTGCTGAGCGTGCTGTAGATTATCTCCAGCGTCGCAGTGCCGCCTCCTTCTGGGTTGTTGTAAAGGCCCCCGCCGGAGTTGTCTGTAACCGAAGAGTCGCCTATCTCCAGCGTTGCCTCCAGCACTGAGCCACCCAAGTATTCCGCATCATTGTAAATGCCGCCGCCCAGATAAGACAACGACGTGTTGCCAGTAATCGTGCAATCATTGAGTGTCAGTGCCGCATGATCGTTATGGATACCGCCGCCAAATCCGGCGGTGTAGCCGTTGATGATGGTGAGACCGGAAATGGTCACGGTTTCACCAGAAGCAATGTGGAACACGCGACTCTTCGCGTTGCCATTAACAGCAAGGTTTTCAGCTCCTGGTCCTGAGATGGTGATGCTCTTATCCACCAGCAATTCGCCGCTGGTCAGCCCAATCGTGCCACCACTGCGAAGTTGATCGTGTCGCCGTCATTCGCATCAGCGAGCGCTTGACGTAATGAACCGGGGCCGCTGTCGTCAGTGTTAGTGACGTAATGACAGTCGCCTCCGCAGGGATCAGCGTTGTGCAAAACAAGGCAAAGTAAATTAGAACGCGCAGATTAAAAAACGTGGCCGCGAAGGGGATTTCTTTTTCACGTGTTGAGTTTCCAATGAGCCAATCCTTTTACTCGAAGCTCGTCAGAGACGTCGAGGCTTTTTTAGATTTCTAGGGCTGGATTTGGTCGGTCCAGAGAAACTGCCAGGTAGCTATCGCGTTGATTGCGACTGAGACAGTAAAAAGCGAGATTTCGGGCACGGATATCTTTGCGGGCCCATTGCCTGTCAGCAGAAGGAACATCCAGGGAAGCAAGATCATCGCGTAACGGTAGGAGAACTGCCAGCTTCCCGGATTTCCATGCAACCAAAGCACGAGCGTTAAAAGGGCGATCGCGAGCCAGCCTACTACCTTGTAACAGCCGCCCCCGCGAAACAGGAGGCACAGGAAAGGGCTGGCAAGGAAGATGGAGCAGCCAAAGCCGTTTGGGAGAATGTAGGGAAAGTAATCAATACTCTCGAAGCCTTGGAATAACATGGTGTAGATGTTCCAGGGGATAGCCTGGATCGAAAACAGCCCGTGCTGGTACCAAGGCTCCTGGGCCACTTCCGGAATGTGGATGTAACCAAAGTCGAAAATGGAATGGAAACGCGCGAAGTTATAGGCCGCTGTTAGGAGCGCGACCATTACGGGCAGGCTCAAGAAACGGATCACCATCCCACCGTTTTCCTGAACTCCGTACCTGAGAGTTTTCCAGTTGGTCAGCTTTCCGTTTGGCTGGCGCCAGAACAAATAGAGGAAAAGGGGCAGCGTAATGAGTAGCTCGGTGCGATTCCCAAAAGCCAGGGTGAAGAACGCCCCTGCAACAAAGGGCAATGGTCGGATCAGGGTAAAATAGAGCGCAGCGGTTTGCCCCAGCAAACCTAAACCAAGAGCGATTTGCCAG
>JBKPGQ010000285.1:0-4408 GCA_046729455.1 Verrucomicrobiota bacterium | reverse complement strand
GGAATTGCTGACCGCGTTCACCAGCTTCGCGCCGCTGCGAATGATCCCGCTCTGTTCCGCGTCGCGGCCTACCATGAATCCGGTAACATCCTGGAAGAAGATGATCGGCAGGCTTGTTTGATTGCAGTCCATGATAAAACGCGCTGCCTTATCTGCGCTATCGGAATAAACGACGCCACCCATCTGAATTCCCTCTTTCTTCGTTCTGACCTGCAAACGTTGGTTAGCAACAATTCCTACTGGGCGTCCGTTGATGCGCGCGTATGCCGTTACGATTGTCTTGCCGTAGTCGGCCTTATACTCATCCACTGAGTTTTCATCCACTACCGTGGCCAATAGATCGCGGGTGTCGTACTGCTTTTGTCCATCGAAGCTGATCAGGTCATAAATAGTATCCGGGTCTTTCGCTGGTTTGAATGTTTCCTTCGGCATCCCAGACGTTTTGGATTCTTTCGCCTCGGGCAGCAATCCGACAAGTGAACGAAGACGTTTGAGGCAGGACGGATCGTCCTTTTCAAAAAAATCCACAGTCCCGCTAATTTCGGCATGCATTTGCGCGCCGCCTAGTTCTTCCGCGTCAACAATCTGACCAATGGCTGCCTTTACCAGGGACGGACCTGCCAGGTACAAGCCGCTCCCTTTTGTCATCAAAACTTTGTCGCAAAGGACGGGAAGGTAGGCGCCGCCGGCCACACAGTTACCCATGATTGCAGCGAACTGAGGAATCCCAGCCGCTGAAATAACCGAGTTATTCCGAAAGATGCGACCGAAATCGTCCTCATCTGGAAAAATTTCATCCTGCATCGGAAGGAACACTCCCGCGGAATCGACGAGGTAAATAATGGGAAGCGAGCATTCAAAGGCTATGCGCTGCGCGCGAATCACTTTCTTGGTCGTCTGCGGAAAGAAAGCGCCAGCTTTTGCGGTGGCGTCGTTGGCAATAATCATGCACGGAACATTCTCGACACTGCCTATGCCCGCGACTACTCCGGCCGCCGGAATCTTTCCCCATTGTTCGTACATTTTGTAAGCTGCCCAAAGGCCGATCTCGAAAAACGGCGAGTCTTTGTCGAGTAAGCGACCGAGTCGTTCGCGCACAGGGAGCCTGTTCATCTTTCGCTGACGTTCGTGACCGGCCTTGCCCCCACCCTCACGCAGTACAGCCTCCTCCTTTGCAATTGCCGCGCAATGAGCGCGCAACAATTCAGTACTAGAGGATGCGGACGAACGAGACATAACGCGAAACGCTTAAACTGCGAAGGTGCTCGAATCAAGTTGTACTCACGAATGTCGCAACAAGGAGCAGCGGTTTCCACCGGCGTTGAGGGAAGACCTGATAAAACCGTGGATTACGCCAAGCGCGGATTCTCAGCAGCTAATACTGTGATTTGTCATTGTCGATGCCGCCTCCTGAAAACCTTTTCGAAGCTGGAATCACTGATCCCAGCTACGGCTCGACGCAGTGTTGCGCTGCCACCTGCGAGTTAAACAGACTAACAGACGTAAACAAAGAATGGAAATGCCGGCATCCTAGCCTTAACTCAGTCTTCGTTCTCTTCGTTACCTTCTGTGGAGCTTTTGATCTTCTCGCTTTGCAGCATGTCTTCGAACGGCCGATAGAAATTTGCATAGAACGGATAAGGCCGGTCGGCGTTTGCTGGAAGATAACGCCAGTGTTTGTACATCCAAAGCCAGGGCGCTGGATTCTTTCGCACATAAGGTTCAAACGAATTCCAACAGGCCTGCGCGATTTGTTGATAAGTCATCCCATCTGTGTTGCTGATCTTCGGATGGAAGATAAGCCTGTAACGCCCATTCGGCAGCGGTTCGCAATGCGCGGGAATGATCGGGACGCCGGTGCGCTCGTTCAGCCAGGCATGCGCGGAAGTCACGCTTGTTTTTAGTCCAAAACAATCAATCGCGACCGCGCCCTGGCTCGGTGGCACAGTGAGATCGACCAGCAGCGCAGTGCGCCCTTTTCGTCGCAGCACCTTGTAAAGCCGGACGATCCCACGTTCGCGCGGAATAAGCTCATGCCCGGATTGCTCACGCAGGTTTTTGAAAATTGGATCGAGCAACGAGTTCTTAAATTCCTGTGAGATGATTGTGCCTTTGAGTCCTAGGAAACCACTGGCCAGACTGAGCCATTCAAAGTTACCGTAGTGATAGCACGCAGTGATGAAACTCCGTTCCGGTCCGGTGTCACGCATGGTTTCTTCGAAGTTCTGCAGTTCGATATACCAAAGGAAGTTCAGTGGCGTCAGGCGCGAGCTCCACAACAAATCAATCATTGTTCGCGCGAAATGTTGAAATGATTGACGTGCAATCTTGCGTCGCTCACGAACAGATAATTGATCGCCAAACGCGACCTTCAGGTTGCTCAGCGCAACATGGTATCGATGCCGATCTAGAAAGCTAAGCAACGCCCCGGCCGTCTGAGCAAGGTGATAGCAGGCCTTTCGAGAGCATAACGGAATTAATTTGGTTGCCAGGAGAAGACCGGCCCACTCGAGGCGGTATCGAATTCGCTTCCAGCGCGAGCGCATTTCTCACTTTGAATGACGAAGAACGAATGTCTAATCGTTCGCGAGCGTAAATCGTTACATCGTGAACCGTTAAACCGTAAATTCGATGTAACGATGCAACATGTAACATTTGTCCCTCACCAACCCTGACCAGGATTAGCTACCGGAGGGAGGCCTTTGCGAAAGTCGGCCTGTTGGCGATGGGCTTCACGGTCCTGGTCCGCCTCACGTGCCTGCTGCTCGGGGCTCGGACCTGAACTACAGCCAACGAGTACAAAGGCCGACGCAAGTAGAACAAGAAACGAGATCTGTTTCATAGGGAGGACTCAATAATAGCCAGCTCAATCGATACAGCAATTGTCCATGCCTGAAATGCCAGGGATCGGTGAAGGCTGTTTATTCCGATGGTTTATCCGATGCCAACTTCACGTAGTCGCGCTCGAGCGTTTTTAGACGCTCTATGATTTCGCTCAACGCAAGTTCGTTTTTCAAGTTTATTTGATAATCGATTTCCGCGCGAAGTCGGTCCTTATGAGCCTGCCGATTCTGCGACATCAAAATAATGGGTGCTTGGAGGATGGCGAGCATGTTGATCGCAGTACTAAGCAACAGATAAGGATAAGGATCGAAGCCGACGTAAACGTAAAGCGCGCTGTTTATCAGCACCCACAAGCTAAAAAAGAGTACAGCGGCTGTTATGAATTTCCAACTGCCGCCAAACTCCGCGATAATGTCCGCGCCGCGGTCTGCAAGTGTACGCTGCGCCGCTTCCTCGACATTGACATTCCGCGTAACACTATGACGCAAAAGTTCATCGGTGTGTCGCAATCGGTTGGCGAGTGCAGTGAGCAGTTCCAGCGCGACGTCCGGGTTGCTGTGCACGAAGGAAAGAAAATGCTCGCGGGAAAGTACAGCCAGCCGCGCATCCTCTGCGACGACCGCATCAGCTGAACGCCGTTGTCCGTCGAGCAATACCATCTCGCCAAAGAAATCACCGCGGCCCAATTCGGTTAGCGTCATCTCGCGTCCATCCGTGGCCTGCACGCAAATGCGGACTTTACCCTGCTCGATCAAATACATTGCGTCTCCCTCGTCGCCGGCGCGGAACAAAGACGTTTTCGCTTTGCAGTCGATGCTCTGCATCAACTGACATAATTTCCCGGCCGCCTCGTCATCGAGCGATTCGAACAACGGCACATGGCGCAGCGTGTCGATAGTCATCCGCCGTCAGATAATAGCGATAAGACGCCTCCGCGAGAAGCGCCAATTAAGTGAAATGTGTAGTCTTACTCATGCTCATGCTCGAAAGCGATAGCGCCTTGATTCAGGTCCGGTTCGATAAAGAGCAAGGGCACGAGTGTTCGCGTTGGAAATTTTAAATAGCTTCTGACCAGCGATTCTGATATTGCTGCGAGCTATCTCCGCAGAATCAGGCGTCAAAAGGAGAAAATAATGCTTCATCTCATTTGGTATGTCTTCGTCGGCTTCCTCGTAGGTTGTGTCGCCAAGGCGCTCATGCATACACATCTATCGATCACGTGGACAGTCGTGCTCGGTATTGTCGGCTCGATTATCGGCGGCGCCGTGACTCACCTGTTTTATCCGCCCAGTGCGGGGGGCAGATTTCATCTCGGAGGATTAATTGTATCCATCATTGGAGCGATTTTAGTTTTGTACATCTGGAACAAGTTCTGGCTGCAACGGCCTGGCGTATAATTCTGGGTTGGGCGCGACCGCGGGGGGCGCCGACGCGTGATCCGACACCGCAAAATTGACTTGGACCAGTTCGACTTTAGGTTGGAGTCGCGCTCGCTCGCGCTTTCCGAATTGTGAAAAGCGTCCTCTTTGTCTGCACAGGTAATATCTGCCGCAGCCCGATTGCG
>JBKPGQ010000284.1:0-6882 GCA_046729455.1 Verrucomicrobiota bacterium | reverse complement strand
CCCTCTCATTTATTTTGTAGTCGCCTCGCTGTGTCGAGGCGCGTCAACGATGTTGCTTCATACAGCACGGCGACACAGCGCCGTGGCTACATCAGGCATCCTTGTGAGACGAATTCGAAGGTCAATTCGCCCGGCGCGTTGCCTCGAACAGGAACCACGCGCGTCGCTCGGTCTCATCGATCCAGACTTCGATCAGACTCGCGGTAGCGACGTCACGATTCTCGTCGCACACGTTGTGCGCCTCGCGAAGTCGTGCCGCCAGCGTTCGGTTGTCGTCCGCCAGCTCAGCTAGCATGTCCAATGGTTCGACATATTCTGCATTGTTATCGAGCACCCGCTGGGTACGGGAGATCTGACCAATCGATCTCAGCGTAAGTCCACCAATCTTTCGAACTCGTTCCGCGATGGGGTCGGTCATCGCGAAAAGTTGATCGGCATGTTCGTCCAGCAACAAGTGGTAGTCGCGAAAATGCGGACCACTCATGTGCCAGTGGAAATTTTTCGTTTTCACGTACAGCGCGAACACATCAGCCAGAATGGCGTTCATCGCCGCCGCGATGTCTTTCGTCGCCGAAGGTGTGAGATCGGTTCGTGTCTCCAGCGGAGCGTCGCGTCTGTGTAGAAGTTCTATGGTCTTTCGAGAATTAGATTTTTTCATGGCTTCGTTTGTACTAGTCGATGTTCTGTCGGCGCGATCAAATACGTTTTTGCTGTTACGGTTGTCTTGTTGAGCCCGCCGTACGGCGGGTACTTCCAATTCTATTTGATTATCGGTCATAAGCATCTCATTTGGTTTATTTTTGCTGGCCTATGATCTCCTCGACTATCAAGGCCTCGGCGATTGCGCGTTCGCAAGATTTTCCGGTGCCAAGAATGGGATAGCGACTATTCCCTCGTTCGAGGTACAACGCGGGCAATGGCGCCGGTACGGCCGACACTACAGCTGCGGCTGACACAGCCGCATCTAAAGTTGAATCAACCCGCGCCGGGTAGCGCTTGCCACGGCTTCGGTGCGGCTGATGACATTCATCTTAGCGAAGATCGCTTTTACATGCGATTTCACGGTGCCTTCACTGATGAAGAGTGCGGCGCCGATTTCTTTGTTGCTTTTTCCCTGGGCCATGAGCTTCAGCACGTCGATTTCGCGCGAGCTCAACGTTTCGCCGCTGACGCGTTCTGCGAGCTTGGCTGCGAGGTGAACGGGGACACATGTTTCACCCGCGTGCACCCGGCGGATGCTGTCCATCAACGCTTCGCGCGGCACGTCCTTGAGCAAGTAACCTTTCGCGCCGGCTTGAATGGCGCGGTAAATATCTTCGTCGCCGTCGAAGGTTGTAAGCACGATGATCCGCGCGTTTTCATCCTGCTCCCGGATTTCTTTGATTGCGCTCACACCATCGAGCTCGGGCATCCGCAAATCGAGCAGCGTCACATCTGGGCGATGTCGTTTCCATAAATCGACTGCTTCGCGACCATTGGTGGCTTCGCCGAGCACCGTCATGTCCGGTTTGCGGCGAATCAACGAGACCAAACCTTCGCGCACCACAGTGTGGTCGTCGGCGATGAGAACGCCGATGCGTGATTTTGGGCGGTCGGATCTCGCCGCCGGACGACTCCGTGCCGGTGCGGTGGCCGGACTCGACTGGCGTTTCGGGGCAGCATCTCTATCAAGCGCAGCCTTTGTCCGAGTTTTGCGCGCCGATTTGTTTTTCGATTTCACGACGTTGACTCGTGATTGTTCGCCACGGCGAATCCACCCGGTGGCGGATAAGGCACAGTCACGACAATCGTCGTGCCTTTACCGCGCGCGCTGGCGATCTTTAGGGTGCCGCCCATTTGTTCCGCACGCTCGCGCATGCCGGCCAGTCCCAGACCATCATGTTGATCTTTGACTCCGAATCCGTCGCCATCGTCACGCAGTTCCAGACGAAATTCCTTGGAATTAAAGACCAACCGCGTTTCAAAATTGCGCGGATGTGCGTACCTGAGCGCGTTAGTTAACGCTTCCTGGCCAATGTGTAGAAGATTCTCCTGCCAAATGGGCGAGAGATGACGCAGTCTCCCTCGAAGTTCGAATCGAGTGTGAAGGGTTGTTCCTGCAGTGGTGTTTTTGACGATTCCTTTTAAGGCTTCCCAGAAATTGTCTCGTTGCAAAGCCTGCGGTCGCAGCGCGTGGACCGATCGGCGCGCTTCATTCAAACTGCGCCGCGCCAATTCGCTGGCTCGCCGCAAATGTTCGTTCGCTTCCTTGCGGCGGCAGCATGCGATTGCATCCTCAGCTGATTCCAATTGTACGATCACACCCGTGAAGCCTTGCGCCAGCGTATCGTGGATGTCGCGCGCCATCCGGTTTCGTTCTTCGAGAATGGCTGATTGCCGGCTTTGCTCGGCAAATTCATTGAGTTGAATCGCCAGCATCGCCTGATGTGCGAGCGCTTGCGCCAGTTCGATTTCTTCCGGCCGATAAGCTGGACGTTCACCATGGCGAATCCCAATGAATCCTTTTACCTGACCGCCCACCATCGTTGGAATAGTCAGATATTTCTTGGTTCCCTTGGCCTTGAAATAGTCGCGAATTGCTGTTGTGACACGCGGATCATTCTCAACGTCTTCGCAGATGACCGGTGCTCCGGTGAACACGGTTTCCTGAAGCACTTTGTCTTCTTTCCACAAGAGAGGGTTTTTGACGAACGGATGTTCGGGATCGGCCGCCGCAAAATTTGCCGCCTGCGCCGCGGCCCGTAATACGAGCGACTCAGTTGCTTCGTTTAACAACCACAGGATCACGCTTTGCGCGCCAAGGAGGCGGCCAATTGTGCCCAGCATCTGCCCGAGGAACTTGTCTGGCGCCGGCGCAGTCGCAAGAACATCGAGGCTGTAGGTGAGGGCCTCTACCTGGCCGCGTGCGAGCTGCTCGGAAGCGCGCAGAGCGTCCTCGGCACGATCACGTTCAATCGCGATTCGCACAAGGTGCGTCGCTAACTCGATCTGCTCGAGGTCTTGCGAGCTCGGACTTCGGGGTTGGCGGTAGTACATGCAGAAGGTTCCCAGGACTTTTCCTTTCGACGAGAGTACTGGATTCGACCAGGAAGCTCGCAGGCCGTGTTTCAGAGCAGAGGCGCGATGCTCCGGCACGTTCCACAGCGGGTCAGTCGAGATGTCGGAGACGATGACCGGCGATCCCCGATACGCCGCGGTGCCGCAAGAGCCAGCACATGGCCCAATTGGTAGCTTTTCCATTTGCTGCGTCCATTCCTTGGGGAGACTCGGTCCTGCAACGACGTCCAGATGAGCGCCATCGGCAGTCAGCAACAGAACCGACGCAAGCGTACCGCTCCGCTGTTCTTCGATAATCTGACACAATGCATTTAGGATCTCTTTCAACTCAACACCGGTTGCGATCATCTCGAGCAGCCGCTTCTCTCCGGCTAGCAAAGCTTCGCCTTGCTTGCGCTCCGTGATGTCTCGGATGATGACCTGGGAAGCTGGAGCGCGTTCGTAAATGATCGGGATCGCCGCCACTTCTACGTCCCGGACTTCTCCTTTCAGCGTGACAAATTTCTCCTCGATCAGCGGGGCGGTTTTTCCTGCCCCAACTTGGCGAATCCGTTCTGTAACAATCGGGAGCGAGTCCTCATGGATGAAATCCAGGACGGAGCGCCCAACGAGTTCGTCGAGATTTTTTGCACCAAAGAGGCGCACGCAGGCCGGATTAACGTAAAGCAACTTGCCATCTCGATGAACACAAATGCTGTTCGGAGAAAACTCGACTAATACGCGATAACGTTCCTCGCTTTCTTTCAGTGCTTCTTCGGCTCGCTTGCGCTCGGTAATGTCCAACATGACGCCGCGCAGCCGGACGGGCTGATCATTCTCGACCACAACGGTTACGACATCGTGCAGCCAAACGATGCGGCCATCCGCTGCGAGCATTCGATATTCAAAATCGTGCGGACGTTTCGCGCGCGTTGCGTCGATACAAAAGCTAGTCGCCCATTCTCGGTCGTCGGGATGAATATGGTCTTTCCAAAAGGTCGGTTCAGTCGTCCAGCGCGTCAGTGGATAGCCCAACATGCATTCGGCTTGTGGGCTGACAAAGCTGAAAGCAAACGTCTGGGCGTCCGCTTCCCATACGATCCCGTCAAGCGAGTTTACCAGCGTTACGTAATTATGATGTGCATCCCGCAGCGCTTCTTCGGCTCGCTTTCGTTCGCTGATGTCGCGCAGGATCGCTTGGAAATATCCGCCGCGTATCGCGGAGACGGAGACTTCCACGGGAACGATCTCGCCATTTTTGCGCACGAACTTTCTCTCGAAGCGTAGAGTAGTACTGTTCGCCTCTAATTTCTTGAGTCGCTCTAGAAACAAATGTCGTTCTTCCGGTAGATAGGTGTCCGTGATGGGCGTACCAACGAGTTCGTCCTCGGCGATTCCGGCCAGCTCAGCACCTGCGCGGTTCCCCAAAACACAGATGCCATTGGCGTCAACGACGTAGATTGCGTCGGGCGAAATCTCGATCAGGTCCCGATATTTCTCCTCGCTCTTGCGCAGTTTTTCTTCGGCGCATTTGCGTTCGGTCACGTCCCGAAGCGTACAGAGAGTGGACAGAAATTCGCCGCTGTCTGAGAGACGTGGAACCGATACGCCGTCAAAGTGAACAACGGCGCCGTCTTTTGTTCGCCAGCGAACCTCGTATTCACGCGTTCTCCCTTGCGCAAGGTCGTGCAGAATTTGATCAATCGCCTTGCGATCCTCCGGCAGAAGCAGGCGTTCTGAAATATTTGCTCCGCGCAATTCTGCTTCTGAGTAGCCGCTCAATTGAACGCCGCGCTGGTTAATGCAGAGGATGTTCCCAGATCGATCCAGGGAAAGGATGACATCCCGGGATAACTTAAACAGGTACTTTGCTGCGCTTTCGTTATCGTCGGTCCCGGGGCAAAATTTGGCGCGCGGACTGACTTCGGCGCACGTCGAAAGCGTGCTGGTGTGCTGGACGGACTCAGCAGCGGTGACTTCTGATTTCATAGCAACTTAGTTAACCGCCTACGTAAATGCATTTCTCAGGCGGACATTGCGCCCGCTTGTGCATGCCAGAAGTCTAACAAGCAAGCGCTGTCACGCCACTTTTGTTTCCTCCCTCGAAAGAGGTGTTGTCCGGTCTCCCCTGCGAAGCACAGAAAAATCCTCCCACCGCCTTGTGGTAGTGCAACGCGAAGTTCTCTAGCGTTTGGGACAAAACATTAACAAAAATGAAACTCAAACGACCAGAAACCAATTCACGGCCAAGGCTCCCGAAAATTTCTCGGCGCTTCCGACGACGTCATGATCCGATGCTCGTTCTGAACATGGCTCTTTTTAACTTCACCGACGGATGGAACCGCGCGTTTTCAAGGGAGCAGTACGCGCGCTTCAGCGTCTGACAACCTGATCAAGCTATGGAACCGGCTCCAACGGCAATGAACGCTGCCAGACATTTCGTTGTTGTGAAGGCGCCCGTTGATCGCGTCTACGCGCAGTGGTCGGATCTTGAGGACCTTCCCAAATTCATAACGCCGCTACAGGATGTGCGCAGAATTGATGACACGCATTTTTCCTATAGGTGGCATCCGAATGGCAGCGACCAAAGAGGGGTCTTCCATATCGTACTTCAAATTCCCGGTCGCCGAATCGCGTGGCGGACCATGTCCAGCGGTTTCATGTCAGGCGTGGTCTCTTTCGAGCCGCGTTCTCAAGGTGAAACGGAAGTCACGCTGAAGATCCGTTCGATTTTCGATCCACCAAGTCTCTCGCACAGAGTGGAGGAGTACCTGGGCAATTTCAAACGGCTGGTTGAGAGCGGGAAGGACAGAGCATGAGGAGGTTTCCGGATCAGGAAGAGTTAGTTGCGGTTTATTGGCAAAAGCTAGCGAGCTCCATAGAAAGCGGCGGAACCCCGCCGCACTCCAGAACGCAAGCGACGAATGGGCGTTTGCGATCACGGCCACGTCTTGGAGTGCGGCAGCGCTCTGCCGCTTTGCGGAACGGAAAACACCTATCTGAGATGCGTGGCGCGATCAGACGGCCCCCACGGTTTCATTCGCATTCGAATTGATAATATGTGGATTGTTCGTTTAGCTCTAAGGCGGCCGTATAGCTTTACGGTCATGGCCATCCTGATCGTGTTGGTCGGAGTGGTGACCATCACCCGAATGTCCACGGACATTTTCCCAAACATCAACATTCCGGTGGTCAGCGTGATCTGGAGTTACGCAGGCGTCGCGCCCGAGGAAATGGAGAAGCGTTTTGTCACAGTTAGCGAACGCGCGATGACCACAACCGTCAACGACATCGAGCATATCGAATCGCAGTCTTACAACGGCGTGTCGGTTATTAAAGTTTTCTTTCACGAAGGCGCGAAGGTTGAGGCAGGCGTTGCGCAGATCACTTCCATTATGCAAACGCTTTTGCGCATCATGCCGCCGGGCACGACACCGCCGCTGATCATTCAATACAGCGCATCGAACGTTCCGATCTTGCAACTTGGCTTGACCGGCAAGGGACTCTCGGAGCAACAACTTTACGATCTTGGCCTGAATTTCATTCGTACGCAGTTGGCTACCATCCAGGGAGCGCAGGTGCCGTTGCCGTACGGCGGAAAGTCTCGCCAGGTGATGGTCGATATCGATCTGCAAAAGCTCTACGGCAAAGGGCTGTCGCCTGCCGACGTGAGTAACGCCGTTAACGCCCAGAACGTCATTCTGCCTGCGGGAACGCAAAAGATTGGCGATCGCGAATACAATGTTCGCCTTAACAGCAGCCCCGAACTGCTTGAGACATTAAACGACTTGCCTATCAAACAGGTGAACGGTGCGATGGTCTATATCCGCGACGTCGCTCACGTGC
>JBKPGQ010000283.1:0-20900 GCA_046729455.1 Verrucomicrobiota bacterium | reverse complement strand
TCGCGGCGCGCCTCAGCCGGTAGGTCTTCGCGCTTCAATTCTTCTTCAAGCCGTGCGCGCTTGTTAGGCGGAACTTCGACGCCACCGAGCGCAGCTTCGATTTTCGCCCGGACTTCCGGGGCGAGATTTTCTCGCTGCAATTCATCCCGAATCTCGGCGCGATTTTCTGGAGAAAGATTTATCGGATCGAAGTGGGCCGACTTGATCGCGTAGTTGAATGCAAAGAAAAAGAGAATGCTTGCGAGAAGATAAAGTCGGAGCGGATGCACATACCGGACGCGATGCCCGGCGAGAAATTGGTTCGTCAGTTTCCACGGGCGAACCAACAGGAGGCCGATCGTTGCGAAAAACTTCGAGTCCCAATTCAGAAACTCATTGAGTAAATCGGCAATGACGTGCCGGAACGAGCGCCGATAATCGATTGCCGGCTGGCCACATTTCGCGCACCAATGACCGTCTAATTGCGCTCCGCAATTCTCACAGTGTGTAATTGGCGCGCGCTGAGTTTTGCGCCGGCCGAAGAATCGCCTTCGGCGCGGTTGTGCTTGTTCGATTGCGGAGATGGCCGCATCGCCCAAGACAAATTTTTCCAGTTCATCGGGCATACGAGCGCCAGATTACAAAAACCTTTCCACGGAGTCTACGCCGTGATTCAGGACGTTAAGCGACAACGTGGTTTGTCTCATCGCAAAGTTTGCATTGACCAGGCAAAGCCGTTGATGACACGATCTCACCTAGTGGCGCTGAACCTTTTCAAAACCAAAAGCCCGGACCTTCTCATGGCTGAGGCCGCTGCGCCGGAGCGACAACTCAAACGCACACTCGGTCCTCTCGATCTTACCGCCATCGGGATCGGTGCAATCATCGGGGCTGGAATCTTCGCCCTCACCGGAACGGCGGCAGCCGGTCAGGTATTTTCGTCGCGGCTCGAGACGCCGGTGATTAATTTTATCCAGGCGTGGTTATCTGGCGCGAATGTCGTCTTTGGGCGCGCCGGAGCGGGTCCGGCGATTGCCGTTTCATTTATTGTGGCGGGCATCGCATGCGGTTTTGCTGCGCTTTGCTATGCCGAGCTGGCATCGATGATTCCGGTGTCCGGCTCGGCCTATACCTACTCGTACGCCACGCTGGGCGAAATTGTGGCGTGGATCATCGGGTGGGACCTCATTCTCGAATACGCGGTCGGCAACATGGCGGTGGCGGTCGGTTGGTCGGGCTATTTCGTGCAATTGTGCGACAGCCTTTTTCATCTGAAGTTTCCGCTCTGGTTGGTCAACGATCACCAGACAGCCACTAGTTTGCTCGCCAAAGGCGGCGACGCTTTGGAAGGTTATTCGTCTACCGCCTTGCCCGTTATCGCAGGTCACTCGATTGCCTTTAACCTGCCTGCGCTCCTCATCGTCGCCGCCGTGACTGCGATTTTAGTTTACGGGATTCGCGAGAGCGCACGCACTAATACTACGATTGTCATCATCAAAGTCGCGGTTGTCGTTTTCGTCATTGCGTTTGGCGCATTCATGGTCAATCCCACGAATTGGCATCCATTCGCGCCAAACGGTTTTGCCGGCGTCATGAGCGGCGCCGCGATCGTCTTTTTCGCTTTCATCGGGTTCGATGCAGTTTCGACCACAGCCGAGGAGACGCGCAATCCGCAACGCGATATGCCCATTGGGATCATCGGCAGCTTGATCATCTGCACACTACTCTACGTGTTGATGTCGAGCATCCTTACCGGGATCAAAAATTACACGGTTTACACCGGAGACGCCGCCGCAGTGGCTACGGCTTTCGCCAGCAAATCGTGGGCGCGCGCACTCGTTAGTGCGGGCGCGCTCGCCGGGACAACTTCAGTGCTCCTGGTTTTCCAACTCGGCCAACCGCGCATCTTCATGGCCATGGCGCGCGACGGTTTGTTGCCGCAGTATTTCGCGAAGATTCATTCGCGATTCCGCACGCCTCATATCACTACCATTTGGACAGGTGTTGTGGTCGGCGCCGTCGCGATGGTCACGAACATCGGTGATCTGGCTGATCTGACCAATATCGGGACGCTCTTTGCGTTTATCCTGGTTTGTCTCGGTGTAAACGTGTTGCGCCGTGTCGCGCCTGAGCGTCCGCGCCCGTTCCGTGTCCCGTTCGTTCCCGTGTTTCCAATTCTTGGTGTCGTCCTCTGCGTCGCTCTGATGCTCAGTCTACCGGTGATGACCTGGATCCGGTTTGTGGTCTGGCTCGGAATCGGGCTGACAATTTATTTCCTCTACAGTCTGCGGCACAGCAAGCTACGTCGCGGAGTGGACGCCGGGATAACCGAAGACGTTCCCCCGCCGCTGATCAAGACGTAAGATTCTAACTCGGGCAAATTGACCCGACTTTATCGCCGACTGAAGGCGCACAAGTTAAACAGGTAGTCTGGTAGCCTGTTCGAATAATCAGCTGCGAGCAAAGAGATCTATCCCACTTAGCACGGGCTTTCGCGGCGATTATCATAGGGATGATAGATGAGCCGCAAAGCGAAACGCCAGAGGTTTCAGCAAACAAGCTGAAAGTGGGCTGGCAGCTGCTCAAGCTCACGTTCGCCGAGTGGTGGAACGACAACACGTTCCAGCTGGCGGCAGCGCTTGCGTTTTATACTACACTTTCCATCGCGCCGGTCCTGCTGATTGCGGTCGGCGTGACCAGTTTCTTCCTCGCGCCCGAGACGGCGGTGAATCAGATCGTAAGTGAACTTCAAAAAATGGTCGGGCCGCAGGGGGCACATGCTGTGCGGCAAGTCATCGAATCTTCTCGGGGCCTTGGCAAAGGGATCTGGGCCGTCAGCGTCGGAATTATTACATTCATTATTGGCGCGACTGCGGTTTTTGGAGAGCTACAGGCCGCATTGAACCACATCTGGGACGTCAGATCCAAACCGGACTCCGGTGTCATGGTGCCGCTTATCATTGACCGGTTACGCTCGTTTTCCATCGCGCTTTGCGTTGGATTTCTTCTCCTCGTTTCCCTTGTAATCAGCGCGCTCATCAGTGGGCTGCAGAGCTATATGAATAAGTGGCTGCCTGGCATCCCTTGGTTCTGGCAGTCAGCAAATATAGTCGCCTCGTTTTTCGTGGTCGCTATCCTTTTTGCGATGATTTACAAATTTTTGCCCGACGTCCGGATATCATGGAAGAACGTATGGATCGGAGCGTCGGTGACAGCAATCCTTTTCACCGGAGGAAAGTACTTCATTGGGCTTTACCTCGGGCGGACTGCGACGGCGAGTGCGTTCGGTGCAGCTGGTTCCCTCGTAGTTCTCCTGTTCTGGGTTTATTACTCCGCGCTGGTTGGTTTTCTCGGAGCGGAATTCACACAAGTTTACGCCCGGCGATACGGATCAGGGATCAGGCCACGACCGCATGCGGTTCGCATCGGACGTAAGACAAATACGATCTAAGGTCTTTGCCGTTTTTATCTTGCTGTAGCAAACGCCTGTTTCCATTTGCGAGTCCCTGCCGACATCTGGCAAGGTCGATGATGGAGCCGCCGCTCCTTAAGCCGCCGCCTGCGCGTGACAGACTCTGTCGTCGACTTCCAGCCACTCGAATGTTGTGGTTTTCGCGGGGTCGAGTCCGAGTTTCTTGACCTCTTCGCTGAAGAAGTCGCGCTTTCCCGGATGGTTGTAGAGACTGCTCGCCTCCACTTCGTCAGCCCAGCGGTTGACTTCCTCGGGCGTTTTCTCTTCGCCGGTCTGATTGAGCCATTCGACCATTTCCTGGTCGCTTGCGCCTTGCTCGATTTGCGCTTTGAAATCGTCGCCCTTGACACCTTTGACACCGAAGAGCGTGCTATCCAACGGACAATCGAAGTGGTATTCGCCAACATTTCCCGCTACCAACGCGCGGCATTTATCGATGGTGCGACCAAGGATCGCATAACCACCAAGGCGGATGCGTGGACTGCGCGGGGCCTCTTTCGTTAGATCTTTTCCAGTGACTTTCCTTTTCATACCCTAGATGTTTTGAATAGAGCAGGGAATCCGGTTGCCAATTTGGCAGACGAAGTGCCCGCCCTACAGTTGTGCAGTGAAGGCAATTCACCTGGTGCTGATGACTTACGTCGCGACTCTGCATGCGCAAGGTCTTCACGTTGCACCTCCGCCCGCTGGAAAACTTTATCACGGCGTGTATTGGGGTGGGGTTGGAACTGACGAGCACGATCCAACTGAGCACGATGTCACGCCGAACGATGTCGCGCAGTATGAGCAAGCGGTCGGCAAACAAGCCGCGTGGATCTATTTCGCGAACAACTGGTTTGAATCGCGAAAATTTCCCGCTGCGATGTGCAGCTGGATCCGTGATCTCAAAAAAATTCCATATGTCCGGCTGATGCTTCGTTCGGATGTCGATCAAAGGCATCGTGAGAAGAACTTCACGCTCCAGAAAATCGTTGCTGGCGAATTCGATGCCGATCTTCGGGCATGGGCGCGCGATGCCAAAAATTTTCGCTCACCGATTTTGATAGAGTGGGGGACTGAGCCGAACGGAGACTGGTTCAGCTGGAACGGCAGGTGGAACGGCGGCGCCGGAGAAGGTCCGGCACGCTACGTCGCGGCCTACCGGCATATAGTTGATCTGATGCGCGCCGAGGGCGCGGATAATTTGCAATGGGTTTGGCACGTCAACTGGCTCGATGAGCCGGAGAAAGACTGGAATCGTTTCGAGAATTATTTTCCAGATGAAGACTATTGCGATTGGGTCGCTCTCAGTGCCTACGGACCAACCACGCCCATGACGGCTGATGGCACGGAGAGTTTCGCGTTTAAAATGCGCGAGGCGTATCCGCGCCTCGTGAAAGTCGCACCTGGCAAGCCGATGATTATAGCTGAGTTCGGTTGTGATCTGCATAACCGGCACGTTGACGCGGCAACCTGGGCGAAAGCCGCACTCGAAGATCTGTTCTCGAATCGATGGCCTGGCGTCATCGGTTTCTGCTGGTGGAACGAAGGTTGGCAAAACGACGATCACAAAAGACACGACACCGACATGATCATTTTGCACGATGCGGATACGACGCGGGTCTTTCGCGATGAGCTTGCGAAACACGCAGGCAAAATTCAGGAACAAGCAATCCTTTCGCAAAGGTAGGGGCGGTTCACCCGAACCGCCCACGGGCGATTGAGGTCAATCCCCTCTACCGACGTGACAAAAGTCGGGACGCGCGGCATACTGCAACATGGTCAAGGTTGAGGTGAATTATACGGGCGATTTGCATTGCGACGCGACGCACGGCCCGTCGCAATCGAAGATTTCCACTGACGCTCCGACTGATAACAAAGGCAAAGGAGAAGCGTTTTCGCCGACTGATCTCGTCGCTACGGCCCTCGCCACGTGCATGACCACAACCATGGGAATCAAGGCGCAGGAACTTGGTGTCGACCTGCGCGGAATGACCGTGTCAGTTCAGAAGGAAATGTCCAAGGACGCGCCGCGCCGGATCGTTGCGCTTCCGTCAGAAGTTCACATTCCACTTCCACCCGATTCGCCGCATCGCGAGGTGCTGGAGCAAACGGCGCTCAATTGTCCGGTTCACAAAAGTCTGCCATCGGAAATCGATCGGCCGACAAAATTTTTCTGGGAAGAATAAGGCGTGTCATTCCGAGCGAAAGTCGAGAATGGAGCAGCTGGGAAGCCGCGACATGGACGGGAAGGCCGCAGGCTGAGCGAGCGGGAAGTGAGCGAATCAAATCCCGTGGCCTTACCGAGGCTCACGCCGCGGGATCCTTCGACTCCGCTGCGCTGCGTTCGGGATGACGGCGACAGGATTTACCCTCCGTACAACCACTGCATGTAATCGCGCACGCCGTCTTCTAGCGGAAATCGCGGCTCGTACCCAAGCGCGCTGCGCGCGTTCGTGAGATCAGCCTGTGTGAAGTTTTGATAATGCGCGTGCGGGTTGTCGATGTAATCAGGCTGAAAACTGGTGCCCAAACATTTGTTGAGAACGTCGATTAGCTCGTTGAAGGAACGCGCCTGCCCCGAGCCGAGATTGTAAATTCCGCTGGTCTGTGCATCGAGCGCACGAACGCTGCCTTCGACAACGTCCTTCACATAAACAAAATCGCGTTTCTGCTCGCCGTGCTTGAAAATACGCGGCCGCTGACCGGCTTTCATTTGCCGCGACAGATGATACACCATGCTGGCAGGCACGCCCTTGTGTGCTTCGCGTGGTCCATAAACGTTGAAGTAACGCAAGCCAAGGATGATCCAATCGGGCGACTGGGCCGCAGCACGCCTGGCAATATTGTCCATGATCACTTTGGAAAAGGCGTAGACGTTTGCCGGCGCGGCGCCATTTGATTCCACACTAGCCTCAGTCGCAGGGCCGTAGGTCGCCGCAGAAGAAGCATAGATGATTCGCGTTTTGGTGCGGCGCGCAAAACTTAAGATTCGGCGGAAACTTTCCACGTTGTCGTGCACTTGCTCGAACTGGTCGTGATTCGTCGTATCCGTGATCGATGCAAGATGAAAAATTGCGTCGAACTTTTCATTACCGAATTGCTCATTCCAATCCAGAGTTGCCAGATTTTGCGCCACGAAATCCCCGCGATATCCGACAAGGTTCTTGAAATTACCAGAGCGAAAATCGTCAATTACCGTGAGACGCGCGTCCGGCAATCTTTCCTGTAAGGCCAATGTGAGATTAGAGCCGATGAAACCGGCGCCGCCGGTGACAATGAAGTTCAAGAGAGAGTCAGTTGATGACACAGGAAATGATTGGTTGGTGGGTTGATTAAATAATTCTTGCAGCGGCGAGAGCAAGCCGCTACTTCTCGATCCAGTTCTTTGCGAGCTTGAAAAAGGGGATCGGCGCAAGAAATCCCGTGAGAACCGGGAGCAGTTGCGCTGCTGTAACTGGATACGACTTCCCAATTGGGCCAATTCCCGAAACTTTTCGGGGGTGAAGGCGGGAAGAAGGTGATTCCGAGAGATCGGAACAAAGCCAGGAGCCAGAATATTTGTCCGGTCCACCTCATTCGTGCTGTAGGGGCGGCTGTGTCAGCCGCCCGGCGCTTGACACAAGCGCCGCCACAAAAGCGACGCGCGAAAAAACTTCTTCGCAAAAAGAAGAATGAGAGCTGGGCGATCCGGCCTGTTGTAGCGGCGGTCTATGACCGCCAAAGCGATGTGCGCCTAACAAGTCCAACTCTCGGAGTTGAGTTGGAGGTAACTTGTTATGCAAAATCGTCCAGTTTGGTTCGCTTGGGGTAGCACACGCGTCTCGCGTGTTAACGCCAGTCCGGCTCGGACTTTCGGCGTCGCGCCGAAACAGTCTTTTCTTAACGCTAGAGTCTCGGCCGATGGCCTCACAGAAGAAAAGTTCGCGATCGCGGGACGCGCTCGCCAGCACCCGAGACGGACGCGCTACCCGATCCTGCTCACCGCGCTTCTCATCTTCGCGCCGCTCATTTGCTTTGGCCAGGAAGTGTCGCCGACTCCTTCGCCGAGCGCAATGGAAGCCGAGCCGATCGTCGTATCTGCAACACGGTTCGACATTCCGCTCGAGCTGTCGCCAGCCAGCGTGAGCGTGATTAACTCGGAAGATTTCGAACAAAAACAAATCGAACGCGTAAGCGATGCGCTGCGAGAAGTGCCTGGGCTGTCCGTTGTTCAAACCGGAACAGCCGGCCAATTGACGGCAGTTTTTACCCGCGGATTACGCAGTGAGCACACGCAAGTCTTACTCGATGGCATCCCAATCAATCAAGGTCTGCAGGGCGCGTTTAATTTCGCTGATCTGACTATCGACGATATCGACAGGATCGAGGTCGTGCGTGGACCGCAAAGCACCTTGTATGGACCGCGCGCCCTCGCAGGTGTTATCCAAATTTTTACCAAACAAGGCACAGGAACGCCAGGGGCGATGGTCGCTGCGGAAGGCGGATCATACGATACTTTTCGCGAATGGGGCCAGAGCGACGGTAAGATCGGCACTTTCGATTATTCGGTCGGCGTGAGCCGCCTCGACACAGAAAACGCGCGCCCGAACAATAATTACCGCAACACCGCTGCGATTACGGACGCCGGCTGGTCGCCTAACGAACAACTGCGGATCGGCAGTTTGTTCACTTACTCGGTGAGCGACACTGGAAATCCCAACACGATCTTTGATCCGCGTCCCATTGATCACTTTCTCACGGAACGTTGGTTAATCGGCCCTCATATCGATTGGAAAGCGACCGACTGGTGGGAGCACAAATTCATTTTCAGTTACGATCACGAGCGGCAACTGAACGATCCGAATCAAGACGGATTCGTGGGTCCGACTCGAGCGCTCTTCGAACGGACGCAAATTGATTATCAAAATGATTTGCGTCCCACCTCATGGCTCACGGTAACGTCCGGCTTTTTCTACAGCCGCGTTAACGCCGGGCAGGAGCGCCCATTTGTTCTGCAAATTTTCGGACCGCAACCGACCTTCGTGAGCGATCACACCGAGGAAATCGCCGGGTTTTTGCAGATGACACTGACGCCAATCGAGAATTTGATCTTTGTAGCTGGCGGTCGGTTCGATCACTTCAATCAGTTCGGCGGCGTTTGGACTTATCGCGTCGCCGGCAGTTACAAGATCGACAGGACGAACACGACGTTGCACTCCAGCGTGGCGACCGGATTCAGTCCGCCAAGCAGTCAGGACAAAATTTTCGGAAATAATTTTGGGCTCAAGCCCGAACGAGATCTGGGCTGGGACATCGGGGTCAGACAGGAACTCTGCGAAAACCGAGTCGCCGTCGGCCTAACTTATTTTCACAATGACCTGTCGAACGCGATTGGGTCCAACGGACTTTTTGAGACCCTGAACCTCGGCGCGGCAGAAACGCAAGGGCTGGAAGCCGAGATGCGAGCGCAGCCCATCGCAAATCTCCTGTTCACGGTGAGCTATACTTATTTGGACGCGGAGAACACGTCCTCGAAAGACATCTCCCAACTGCAAGGCGCGCGTTTGCCGCGTCGGCCACGGAATGAAGTCTACGCCTCTGCTTCATATCTCTGGTGGAAAAAACTGCGTACTGTGGTCGAAGCAAAGTTCGTGAATGCGCGAGAGGAACTGAACTTTGGCGGCCCAAACTTCGATATCGAAGACTACAGCTTCGTGAATATTGCGGCCGAGTATGAGGTGAACTCCCACCTGTCGGTCTTCGGCCGAATCGACAACTTAGGGAACGAACATTATTCGGAAGTATTCGGCTTTCCCGCACTTGGGCGGGCTGCGTATGGCGGCGTGAAGGTGCGGTTTTAGTCGCTCTTGTCATTCGGAGCGAAGTCGAGGAATCTCTTGATGTTAACATCAGGGGATTTCACCGCGGAAAAATGAACGTTCTTTATCTCGTCATCGGCGCGCTTGGAGCGGGCCTCCTTGTTGCCATCGTCTTGCTGCTGAGACGACGTGGTGCATCTGGTGATGGGGCGCTCGCCGGAAAGATCCAGTTACTCGAGAGCGCGCAAGAACGGAGCGAGCGGACGCTTCGCGAGGAGATGGCACGCAGCCGCGAAGAGGGTGCGAATGCCGCAAAAGCGCAACGTGAAGAATTAACGAAGTCTCTCGAAGGCGTGCGATCAATTGTCGATCTGCGCTTGAAGCAATTGCAGGAGGACAACTCGAAGCAAATCGACAGGATGCGCGCCACTGTTGACGAGAAATTGCAGGGCACGCTGGAGAAACGCCTCGGCGAATCGTTCAAACTGGTGAGCGATCGGCTCGAGCAGGTGCATCAGGGTCTCGGCGCGATGCAGCAATTGGCCAGCGACGTCGGTGGTTTGCAACGCGTGCTCACGAACGTGAAAACACGCGGCGGTTGGAGTGAATGGCAGCTCGGCGTCTTGTTGGAAGAAATGCTGACGCCAGATCAGTTCGCCAAAAACATGAAGACGCGCGATGACACCGATGAGCGTGTTGAGTTTGCGATCAAGTTGCCGGGTGACGAGAACGGAGCGCCCGTGTGGTTACCGATTGACGCGAAATTTCCGATGGAACACTACGAGCGCCTGACGGCGGCACAGGAAAGTGGCGATTCCACGGCGGTAGAAGCGGCGATGAAAATTCTGGAGACGCAATTGAAGCGCTGCGCGAAAGATATTTGCGAGAAGTATATTAATCCGCCAAAGACGACCGATTTTGCTCTCTTGTTCTTGCCAAGCGAAGGTCTTTATGCGGAAGCGATTCGTCGTGTAGGTCTGGTTCAAAATGTGCAGCGCGACTGCCGGGTGACTTTTGTTGGACCGACTACGCTCGCCGCATTGCTCAACAGTCTGCAAATGGGTTTTCGCACGCTCGCGATCCAAAAACGCTCAAGTGAAGTCTGGCAAACACTCGCGGAAGTGAAGGCCGAGTTCGGAAAATTCGGTGAGGCGTTATCGGCAGTAAAAGAAAAAATCGAACAGGCTTCGCGGAAAATGGAAGATGTGGATGTTCGCTCGCGCGTTATCACGCGAAAATTGCGTGGCGTAGAGGAACTGCCGTCGAATCCGCAGCCAATGCTGAAGGATCTGTTGCCGACCGAGAATGACGACGGCCTCGCCAATTAAAGGGGCATCGAATCGCCACATATGAAGACGGTGTTGGTCACGGGAGCGAATAAGGGAATTGGCTACGAGGTTGCGCGTCAGCTCGCGGGAAAGGGATTTCAAGTCTTCATCGGCGCGCGTAACCGGGATGCCGGGCGCAAAGCGGCGGATGCGATTGGGAAGAAAAGCGAGAAAGCGACCTTTCTGGAGATCGATGTCGCAGACAAGGCGAGCGTCACCGCCGCGGCGCGAGAGTTTGCCAAAGCTGCCGATCATTTGGACGTGCTCGTGAATAACGCAGGGATCATTGTTGACGGAGACAATTCAATTCTGGAAATCACCGACGAACAATTACGAAAGACACTTGAGACAAATACGTTGGGCGCGTTGCGCGTGACGCGTGCGTTCGTGCCCCTGCTCAGAAAAAGCAAAGCGCCGCGCGTGATCAATGTCTCCAGCGGCGGCGGGCAGCTGACCGGCGGTGCGGATGGTTGGTCGCCTGCTTACTGCATTTCGAAAACGGCGCTCAACGGTGTGACATCGCAGCTCGCCACTGCGTTGCCGAAGTTTGCCGTGAATTCAGTTTGCCCCGGGTGGGTACGCACGGATATGGGCGGGCAAGGCGCGACTCGCTCGGTCGAGGAAGGCGCGGACACGATTGTATGGCTTGCCGCCGATGCGCCGCAGAAGCTCACTGGAAAATTCTTGCGTGATCGGAAAGAGATACCTTGGTGAAGAGTTCGAGCACGAGCACCCGCCTCCGCTTAAAGCTACGGCGTGGCGAGCGAGTAAGAGTAAGAGGAAGCGGAAGAGGAAGAAAAATCAGAGCACTTGGTCCCATTTGCTCTGGTCTTTGAGCATGATTTCGCGGAGGAGGCGAATGGGTGGCATGCCGTGATTGAGCAGCTCGTTATGGAATTTTTGCAGTGAGAAATCGTCGCCTTGCTGTGCTTTGTAATCGTCACGCAATTTCAAAATCTCCAATTTGCCCAGGGTATAATTGAGGTAACCAGGATCGAAGGTGCCGCGCATCGCTTCCTGGCGCGCGGGTTTTTCCTCGTAGTAACAGTTCTCCTGAAAGAATTTGGTTGCCTCATCGAGGGACATTTTCTGCGTATGCATCTTGATCGACACGCACAGCCGGCATAAACGGAGCAGCGCTTCGTCGGCCTGAGCCATGCGATATTTGGCCGCGCGTTTCACGTCGTCTTCGCTGGGAGTGGAGCTTGTAGTACTGCCGTAGCCTTCATCGAGCATCATTTTTTCACAGTAATGCGCCCATCCTTCGACGAACGCGTAGCTGCTGAAGATTTTTTCAATCTTGCTTGCCGGCGATGCGTTCAGGTGCAGGAACTGCACATAATGACCAGGGTACGCTTCATGAATCGAGACGACGTCGGAGGTGTAATAATTGAAGGCCGTGAGCCATTCCTGTTTTTGTTTTTCCGGCCAGTCGTTCTCCGTGGGTGTCACGTAGTAATACGCCTCATTGGCGCGTTTCTCGAAAGGACCGGGCGTGTCCATCGAAGCAAAGGAGGTGGCGCGCAGGTATTGCGGTGTCTCTTTCACCTTTGCACGAACGTCCGAGGGGATACTGATCAAATGTTGGCTTAGGACATATTTGCGAATTTTGTCCAGGTCTTTGGCCACATCCGGGATGAGATTTTGCGGCGTGGGGTGTTCGCTCTGGATTTGCTTGAAAACTTCGATCGGCGATTTGTTCGGATCGATCTTTTTTGCCGCTTCGGTGAATGCTGTTTGTTCGGCTCTTAATTGGTCCATGCTAATTTCGAGGATTTTTTGCGGCGGAAGATCGACGAGTTCGGTTTGAGCCAGGAAACGTCTGAATTTTTCTTCGCCCAAGGCATAATCCATGGAGGCTTTCGGAAGTTTCTCACGCTCCAGCCAGGTTGCATAATCGTTGAGCGCATTTGCCGCTTTGCGATTGGCTTCGTGAAACGCACCGCGAAGCTGTTCGTCCTTGAGATTGCCGATGGCGGCAACGAGATCTTTTTTCAGGAAATCCACGGAACCTTTTGCGATCTGAATGGCAAGCTCCACGTACGGTTTGGGAACGACGTCATTGAGGTTTGTTCGCGCCGCGATGAGGATATTTGGGATTTGAGATTCGATCGCTACCACGCTGCGAACGCGATCCTCAAGAGGCGCGAAGTTCCTCTTGATGTAAACGTTCACGTCTGCTGCACGGGCGTAGACCATCGGATTTCGCTCGAACACCGACATGTCCTGCATTTCAAAGAGGTCCTTCTTTACCGCGGCCTGCAGAATTCGCAAATCAATGGATTGACGGGGGCTCAGTTTGCCCGGGTCGAACTTGCTCAGCCGATCGTCGAAGCGCCGTAGTCGGGAAAGCTCGGCGTCGAGCGCGAGGCGGCTATAATCAGCGATTTTACCATCATATTCATGAAGCCCGAGAGCGGTCCCCTCCAAGGGGTGAGCGCCCAGATAGCCCTTAATGTATTCCTCGGCGACGGCCTCATACTCGCCGTCTTCCGCTTCCGCGGCGAAACTTCGAATGCGTTCTGGGAAGGGACCAAGTGCGACCATGAAAAGGATGAACGCGAAAGCTTTAAGGCTAAGGGCTGGTTTCATTGGCGGCGCAAAGTTAAGACAACAATCTGCGTTGGGTGTTGCCAAAAATTTCCAGTGAGCGATGGTGAGCCTGTTTTTCAAGTTGGGTCGAAGTATGAGGCGCTTCATGATCTTGCAGTCGTTGGCCTGTCTCTTGCTCGCCGCTTTTTCTGCCTTCGCACAGGAGGTGGAGCCGGGAAAGAGTGAAGAGGATAACGGCTACGTGCAAATTTCAATTTTCGCAAAAGCGCTCGAATTGATTCGGCAGGATTACGTGGACGAAAACAAGACGAGCTACCACGAGCTCATCAACGCAGCAATGAAGGGGATGCTTTCCTCGCTGGATCCGCACAGCCAGTTCATGGATCCGGATGATTTCCGCGATATGCAGGACGACACGCGCAGTCGTTTTAATGGTCTCGGGATTGAGGTTTCGATGAAAAACGGCCTGCCTACGGTGATTACGGCGATGGAGGACACACCTGCGGCCAGGGCTGGAATCCTCTCCGGCGACCAGATCTTGCGAATCAACGGCATTTCAACCGAAAGAATGGATCTGCAGGATGCGATCAATGTTTTGCGCGGGCCTGCTGGGGCGAAAATCACCCTTACACTGCTGCGGCCTTCGACCAAAGAAATTAAAGAGTACACCCTGCAACGCGCCGAGATCAAAATCCAAAGTGTCAAGGGAGGGAGACTGCTTGATCCGGAGCTGACCGGCCCATTTAAGATCGGTTATATCCGATTGGTGCAGTTCAACGAGCCGACCGCCGACGAACTATCGAAAGCGCTCGATGAACTGCAGAAGCAAGGGATGCAGGCGCTCGTTCTCGATCTGCGAAACAATCCGGGCGGGCTGTTGAATAGCGCGGTCGACGTCTGTGCGCAGTTCCTGCCGCCTAACACGAAAGTGGTCTCAACTCAGGGCCGGGTCGCTTCGCAACAGCATGATTATTCGACGTCCGGCGCGAAAAAGGAGCGCCCGAGTTTTCCAATGGTGGTGTTGATCAACGAAGGCAGCGCAAGCGGCGCGGAAATCGTTGCCGGAGCGCTGAAGGATTTGCATCGAGCCGTGCTTGTTGGCGAAACAACCTTTGGAAAAGGTTCCGTGCAGAATGTCATGCAATTGCCCGACGGTTCTGCAGTGCGTTTTACGACGGCAAAATACTATACGCCGAGCAAACAGGTTATTCAGGGTAATGGCGTGACGCCGAATATTCGTGTTGGCATGACTGCCGAGCAGGAGCGTTCTCTCTTTGCGCTGCGTAACGCGGGAGATATGAAGCCTGAGGACCAGAAAAGCATTATCAAGACCAAGGACCCGCAGATGCTACGAGCAATCGATGCGCTCAAAGGCGTCATGATTTACGCGCAAGAGAACGCGCCAAAAGCACAAGCGGTAAAGAAGTAGCCCAACTTTCGCTTCCTTGTCATTCCGAGCGGAGTCGAGGAATCTCTAACTTGTTCTGATCATCGCGTGGCAATTTGACAGCCAGAGATGTCTCGACTTCGCTCGGAATGACAATTTTAGCATTAGAAACTTCGTGTGACGAAACCGGCGTCGCGATCTTGCGCCGAGATAACGGCGACTTCCAGTCGGACTTGCTTGCCAGCGAAGTCGCATCCCAAATCGCCGCGCACGAAAAATATGGTGGGATCGTACCCGAGATCGCGTCGCGGAATCACCTTGTCTACGCACCGCGGCTGCTGGAGCAGGCTACGACCACAGCTAAGCTTCGTTTGTCAGAGGTCGATGCATTTGCCGCGACGAGCGGCCCCGGTCTGGCGAGCTCGCTTATGATCGGTGCTTCGATTGCCAAAGGATTGGCGATCGGCTTTGGCAAACCTTATCTCGCCATCAATCATCTCGAAGGACATTTGCTCTCGCCTTTTTTTGGAGGCGGAGAGAAGGGGAACGAAATCCGCGCGAACGTTTCGCTTATCGTGAGCGGCGGACACACGATGTTGGTTCGGGTGGATGGGCTGGGTGCTTACAAGTTAATCGGCCGAACTGTCGATGATGCCGCTGGCGAAGCATTCGATAAGGTGGCCAAGATGCTCGGGCTCGGTTATCCAGGGGGACCTGAGATTGAAAAACACGCACGGAGCGGCGATCCAAATCGTTTTGATTTGCCACGCAGCATGCTCGACTCGGAGAACTTCAGCTTTAGCGGGTTGAAAACAGCCGTTCGCTATTTACTGCCGAAAATTGTAGGGCGTTTCTGTAAACCCCCAATGCCTTCGGGGCTGGCAGAGACGCCCTACAAATTGGAGCGACGCGTGCTCGCTGATCTTTGCGCCTCCTTCCAACAGGCAATTATCGATGTGGTGGTACGCAAGACGATCGCAGCAGCGCGGAAATACGGCGTCGGTCTTGTGACAGTTAGCGGAGGAGTTAGTTGCAATCAGGAATTGCGAAAACAAATGCGCGAGGCATGTGTGCGCGAAGGAGTTGAATTCAAAAATGCCGAGCCGTGGTTGTGCACTGATAACGCGGCCATGATCGCCTTTGCTGCGCTGTTACGGCTGCATGCTGGATTTCAATCTAAAGTGACTGAAGAGATCGATCCGAATCTGGAGCTTGTGTGATCCTTAGTACTCGCGTTCGAGAAGATAATTTGCCAGCGCATGAAGCGCTTCAGCCTCATCGCCACGAAATACAGACAGAGCATCGTGCGCCTGCCGCGTGAGCCGCCTGGCTTCGGCGCGCGATTTCTCAAGGCCAATGGCTGCCGGATAAGTCGCTTTCTTTGCCGCGACATCTTTGCCAGCACTTTTGCCCAGTATCTCCGAGGTCTGGGTTACATCGAGGATATCGTCGATGACTTGGAAAGCGAGACCAAGCCGCTCCCCGAACTGCGTGATTGCGGAAAGTTTCCTTGCGTCTGCGTTGGCGCTCATCGCGCCCAGGCGGACCGAGCTTTTCAACATGGCTGCGGTCTTGTTCTCGTGGATAAATCGCAATTGATCGCGTTTGACTCTCTTGCCTTCCGCTTCGAGATCTGCCACTTGGCCGGCGATCAATCTCTGGCTCCCTGCCGCAACCGCAACCTCGCGTAACAAGATTGAAATGTCGTATCGCGGCGCGGGCTTGGCAGTGGAGACGAGTTCAAACGCGATCGTCAACAGCGCGTCTCCGGCCAGGACCGCGATGCCATCGCCGAAAACTTTATGGCACGTGGGGCGGCCACGCCGGAAATCGTCATTATCCATGCTCGGAAGATCATCGTGCACCAGCGAGTATGTGTGGATGCATTCGACGGCGCAGGCCAGTGGAAGCGCGTTGCTGACGTCGCCACAACAAGCTTCAGCTGCAGCGAGACAAAGAATTGGTCGTAATCGTTTGCCTCCGGCAAAAAGACTGTACCGCATCGCCTTGTGCAGCGTGGCGGGTTTCCTACTCGCTTTCGGCAAGTAGCGATCCAGTGCGCGATCGATCTCTTTTTGGCGGGTCCGGAGATATTTTTTCAGATTCACAGGATGATGGCAGACGGTGGATGCTCGATTCTTGATACTGCATAATGCAATCCCGCGCCGAGTGTCCAGCGCTCAAATATTTTCTGCGGTTTCGGTCGTGGCGATCGGTTTCACTCGCATCGCCAGGAATGCGCCGAGCAGGAGAATGGCGGCGCTCCAAAGCTGAGCGTGAGTCAGGCGTTCACCGTAAATCCAAGCGGAGAGACCTAGTGCCAGGGCCGGGCAGAGGAGTTGGAGCGTTTGCGCGAGCGCCACGCCAATTTCGCGAATCGCGACGTAGTACAACACGTGCGCCAGCGTGATGCAGGTCACAGCTGAGACAATCAAAATCAAGTTCACTTGCGTCCCGGCGTGAAGTGGTGCCGCAATTTTTCCGAACGTGAATGTAAGCGGAAGCAACAGGATCGAGGTAATCAAGCTGACTAACCCAAAACTGCGTGTCGGGCCAAGCTGCGCGGAGGGGCGTTTAATCAGGACGCCGTAGAGCGCCCAACAAAATGTGGCGGTGAAGGCGATAAATAGCCCGGGCAGCCTCATGTGTTCTGTTTCTCGACCCGGTTGAAACCAGATCACACCAAAAGCGCCAATCAAGCCGAGGAGCGTGCCCACTTGGAACTGCCATTGTCGAATCACCCGGCGTTCCTCAGGAAAAAATGCGAGCGCGAGTAAAGCAGTAAAGATCACCGATGCACGGGTGAAAATCGTGTAAACGCCCGGCCCCATGTAGAACAGGGCAACGACCTGTGTGACTTGATGGACTACGTTGGGGACGCACGGGACAAAACACACCATCACCGCGCGCCACTCGAGGGGAGAGACGCCGCGATAAGCTCGGTAAATCAGGAGCGGCGCAATGGCGATACAGGCGACAAGATAACGATAAAAATTCTGCGCCCACGGATCGTAATAGCGATTCAAATAATACATGAACAGCGATGGTGTGGACCAAATAAGTACCGTGGCAAAGACAGCGGCGTAGCCTTCCGACAAGCTTGTGCGACGGTGTCGATCCACAAACCCGCCATCGAATTTGTTTGGTTCATTTAAGGCGTTCGGCACGTTAATTTGCTCGCCTACAACCATAAATCGCTCAACAGTTAGCCTGAAAGGAGAATGCACATCTTGAACAAGCAAACAATTACCATCGCCACTGCGTCACTTCTCTGTTTTGCAGCCGCTCACGTCTGCCTGGGGAAACCGCCAGCGGGTGGCGCAAGCCACATGCAGCGCGGGATTGAGCTCGCTCAACAGAAAAATTACGACGGCGCCGTTGCCGAATTTTCAAAGGCGATTCAAGCAAATCCGAAAGACGCGCGTGGTTACACTAATCGGGGTACCGCCTATCGTCAGGGTGCACAGGCAGCTGAGGCAGCCGGAGACTCGGGTGGGGCGGCCACAAGATATTCGTCTGCTCTGGCGGATTTCTCAAAGGCGATCGAAGTCGCTCCAAAAGATGAAGTGGCCTATCGCGAGCGGGGGATGACTGCCGTTATGCAAAATCAGTTCGATGCAGCGCTGCCAGATTTTAATAAGGCGATCGAACTTACGCCCGATGACGTGTACGCCTACAAGTTTCGCGGTTTTGCTGAGATCGGCCTTAACCAATGGGACAAGGCGGTCGCGGATTTTACCATTGTGATTCAGAAACAACCAGATGATGCGCAAAGTTATGACCGACGCGCCTGGGCAAACCGGAACCTAAAAAACTACGACGCAGCCGTGGCCGACTACACAGTCCTTATTGAGAAAAACCCGAATGATGCCGAGCACTTGGTAAAACGGGGTGCGACGTACACGTCGTTGCAGCAGTACGAAAAGGCGATTGCCGATTATCAAGCGGCGCTAAAACTAAAACCAGACGACTATGACACCGTGCAGCGTTTGCAGTATGTGCAGGGAATGCTGGCGGCGAAAAACGCACCGCCTCCGCCTTCGGCTACTCCGACTCCAACGCCTGGCCCGGGTTTGATCACGCCGCTCAATGTAGGCATCGCCATTGTGGCGCTCATTGTCATTGCCGTCGTCGTGCGTTTGCTCACACGAGGAAAAGCCGAAGAGACGAGTCACAGAATTCGTTAACGGTAGGGACATCGTGCTGCGATGTCCTCCTACACCGAGAAATTCTTTGACACGACAGTGGGCGCGGTTAGCTTGCGGACGCTTTTTGCTGGAACGAGGCGGTCCCATGGTCGTTCAAATTGCAAATTTGACGCGGCTTTGGGACTTTTGAATCTCTGGTAAGAGGCAAAACCGGTTTGCCACTCGGTTGCCGCGGAGGCGCTGGGCTGGCGAAGAACGGCCCATGTAGCTCAGTTGGTAGAGCACGTCCTTGGTAAGGACGAGGTCACCGGTTCAATCCCGGTCATGGGCTCCAAACAAGCTCAGAACCGGCAGCAGGTAATTAAAGAAAATAAGACAGTTTAGTTAAACAGGAGAATTGAAATGGCTAAGGAAGCATTTAAACGCGACAAGCCGCACGTAAACGTCGGCACGATCGGTCACGTTGACCATGGTAAGACGACCCTGACAGCGGCCATTACGATGGTGCTCAGCAAAAAAGGCATGGCCGAAGTGCGTGCGTACGAATCAATCGACAACGCGCCCGAAGAGAAAGAGCGCGGCATTACGATTAACACTGCACACGTAGAGTACTCGAGCGACAAACGCCATTATGCCCACGTCGATTGCCCAGGCCACGCCGACTACGTTAAGAACATGATCACAGGCGCAGCGCAAATGGACGGTGCGATTTTGGTCGTCTCCGCTGCCGATGGACCGATGCCGCAAACGCGTGAACATATCCTGCTAGCGCGACAAGTCGGTGTGCCGTCGATTGTCGTTTTCCTTAACAAGACGGATATGGTCGATGATCCCGAGCTGCTCGATCTCGTGGAGATGGAAGTGCGCGATCTGCTGACACAGTATGAATTTCCAGGAGACAAGATCCCGATCGTTAAAGGCAGCGCACTCAAAGCGCTCAATGGCGATGCGGACGCGGAGAAACAGGTTCTCGCGCTGGTCGAGGCCATTGACGATTACATCCCAGTCCCGGAGCGGCCGGTCGATCAGCCGTTCCTGATGCCGATCGAGGACGTGTTCAACATTGAAGGTCGTGGCACAGTCGCGACGGGTCGTGTCGAGCGCGGTGTTCTCAAGAAAATGGAAGAAGTCGAACTCGTCGGCATTCGTCCTACCGCGAAGACAGTCGCGACCGACATCGAAATGTTCCGTAAACTTCTCGATGAAGCGCGTGCGGGTGATAACGTCGGCGTTCTGTTGCGCGGCTTGAAGAAGGAAGAAGTCGAGCGTGGCCAGGTGATTTCGAAGCCTGGTTCGATTACGCCCCATAAGAAATTCAAGGCGGAAGTCTATGTGCTGAGTAAAGAGGAAGGCGGACGTCACACCCCGTTCTTCACGAATTACCGGCCACAGTTTTATTTCCGTACCACTGACGTAACTGGCACGGTCAAATTGCCTGAAGGGGTGGAAATGGTCATGCCTGGCGACAACATCTCAATCGAAGTCGAGTTGATCACGCCAATCGCGATGGAAAAAACGATTCGCTTCGCCATTCGCGAAGGCGGCAAGACCGTCGGCGCCGGTCGCGTGAGCGACATTCTGGATTAACACTCTCCGTCTGACTCTGCTCACTTGTGGGATGTGGAAGGAAGAGGAGATTAATAAGGAGCGGAAGAGGAAGAGTAACCTTACGCCAGTAGCTCAATTGGTAGAGTAGCGGTCTCCAAAACCGTCGGTTGGGGGTTCGAGTCCCTCCTGGCGTGGTTATGAAGATTTGCAAACGCCGAACGCCCAACGTCGAACACTGAATTTCGAAACCGGAGAAAAGAGAATTGGGCGTTGGACGTTGAGCGTTGGATGTTGGACGCTTTTTTAAGATTTTAGGATGATTACCAAAATCAAAAACTTCTTCAGCCAAGTGAAGGTCGAGCTGCAGAAATGTTCCTGGCCGTGGGATCCCAAAGAGAAAGGATTCCGCCGGTACAAAGAACTGAGTGACTCGACCGTGGTGGTCGTCATCGCAATGTTATTGTTGGGCGGATATGTTGCACTTTTCGATCTGGTTCTAGTGAACGTTGTCCATTTTTTCACCCGGTTGCACTGATTTATGGCACAGATACTCGCAGGCAAAGATCAATGGTACGTTGTGCACGTGCTTTCCGGTCAGGAAAACAAGGTGCGCGAGAACATCTTGAAGCGCATCAAGACAGAAGAAATGGGCGACCTGATTTATGATGTGCTAGTCCCGACCGAGCGCGTATCGGAAATCAAGAA
>JBKPGQ010000282.1:0-2616 GCA_046729455.1 Verrucomicrobiota bacterium | reverse complement strand
GAAGATCATGTGTTATTTTTGGAGATCTACGTTCCTGATGCGAGTGAGTTTTCGGCAGACCTGCACGTGCGCGGTGTGGAAGTAGGATCACATCAAGTGCTGCGCGCGGAAAGCGCGGCTGTGGCAAACGGGATAGCCGCGCTGCTGTTATATCTGCGCGACCGAACCGGGCACGTGCCACATGCTTACTTCAGTTGGACCGAAGGTAACCCCGTGTTGTATATGATCCGGTATGTTCTCAGTGGTTACGGGGATGTCGCGCCAATAACCCGCGAGGTGCTTCGTCAGGCAGAGCACAACCCAACGCGCCGGCCGCGCATCCATGCATTATGAGATGAGACCCGAATCAGCACGATAATCAGGCCGAGCTTTGCCAACTCAAGAAGTTTTGTTTATCATCTGAATGAGACCATGTTTTTCGACAATTTACCGCTGGAAATGACATGCTCTAAATGTGGCAAGCAGATCAACGAAACCGTCAAATGGCTCAAGGCTGAGAATCGGAAATGCCCCTTTTGCAACACGCTCATCGACACGACAGAGTTTCGACGTGGAATTGATGAGGCTACGAATCGCACCCATGAAATGCTTCGGAACCTTCAGGAGAGTCTGAAGAGCGTTAAGATAAAGATCAAACTCTAATCAACACGCTTAACTTGTCACCGCACCCGCTGTTCGTCCGGTGAGAAAGGCCGAGAAGTTCGGCGAGGCGTGACTAATACGAGTCGCAGGTGGTGCCGTTCGGCTTATTAACTTTGGTAGCCTCCCCACGGCCGCATCCGTTGTTTTAAACGAAATCTTACGTAGCAACGACTGCGCGGCCTCCACGGTGCGGAGAGGCGGCTACTTGGTGGCCGTGCTAATTCATAAAAAACCGGCTGGGTTAGTCCCCGTGTAATTCCTAGCTCCCGGCAGTCGTTGAATGAACTCCTACACTGGGGCGAACGCACGGAACCCTCCGCACGCCCGCGGTCAGTGTTAGAGCATTACGTCACTTTAACTTGGGTAGCTTTTGATTTTGCTGTCGTCGTTGTTGGCAGGTGCACTTTGAGCACTCCGTCGCGGAACTCCGCCGTGACTTTCGTGCTATCGGCATCTTCAGGCAGCGTGAAGGTGCGTCGGAAAGTGCCATAGCATCGCTCGATGCGATGGAATTTCTTTTTCCGATCTTCCTTCTCGCCTTTGCGTTCTCCGGAAACGCTAAGAATGCCGTCTTCGACGGTTACCTTAACGTCATCCTTCTTCATTTCAGGCAGGTCAGCTTTGAGGAGATACCCGTGATCGTCCTCGCTGATATCAACCTCTGGTGACCAATCTGCGACCGCCAGGCTGTGGATCTCTCCACTGCCAATTCTGTTGGGAAAGCCGCCCGTAAAGAATCGATTGAAGCGATTTTGCGCTTCCTCCATCTCTCTCAGCGGATTCCATGTGTTTATTATTTTATTCATATTTTACCTTTCTGAATTGAGCTAAAGCTATCTTCGTGCATCGCGCTCACCGCTTATTGTGAGAATTGACCCGAATCTTGTGCACGTGAGGAGCAGCGCGATGGAAGGGAACTCGCGGACGCTTCGCGGGGATTGCGAAGTATTCCAGAGCCGATGGCTACGAGGTGGCATAGCTAGCTTTCACGGGCAGGCCTATGAAATAGGTCGTGCATAAACTTTGACATTTCACGCGCTGCGAACCGGCGAAGACTAAATCTATTTGAGCGTAGCGTGAAATGCAGTGTTTAGTTTTGTTTCTATCTCGTCCACGATTGCCTTGGGGTGCCAGTAAGCGCTTTGCTCGAACGCAACCCGCTTTTTTCATAGCTGCGAGCGTGTCGGCCAGCTGCGGCAGCGCAACTTCGACCCTCAGACGATGTTCAAGAATTGTCGCGCTTTGAAGCAGGACTAGCATTCTTCACAAGATGCGGCAGTATCCGTCCAGCGTTATGAAACCGCCGCTCCGCACAATTCTGGTCTGTCTCTCGATCTTCACCCTTTTTGGCACGACAGGGGAGGCGGGACCTTTTGAGAACTTTTTTAAATCGATACGCAACTCGTTTGCACGCCCTGCACCAAAGCCGCGATCGCCGCAAACGCGCCCGAGCAGTCGTAAGCCTGGTAATGAGGCTCCACCAAGCGATGCTTCAGATGCGTCGAGTGCTTCGAATAGTCAGACTTCACCAAGTCCCACTCCGGTTTCTGCGCCTCCGAATCCGAAAAACGTCCGCGTAGCGAAGGCAACCGCAACAAAGAAAAACTCAAGAGGCGATCTGCCTTATGGAATTCCCGTTCCCGGAAAACAAGGCTTGGTCACCAGTCCGTTCTCGCCAGACAGTGGTTACATCGATGTCCGCAGCTTTCCGCCCGGAACCGAAGTAAGAGATCCTTATACAGACAAGACTTTCCTTACGCCATAACGGCAAGCACAGGCAAAAGGAGCAGCAGCGAAACCCAGCGCAACTTCGGCGAACAGCCGGTGTTTGAATAACGAAGTTAAACATCGGGGGCCACTATGAAACGAAGTCTTTTGATCTGTCTCGGAAGCTTAGCGCTCGCGCTGACTGCAAGCGCGCAAATACCAAACAACCACAGAAAGCCTCCGCAAAGACCGACAACCCTTCCTGCA
>JBKPGQ010000281.1:0-2100 GCA_046729455.1 Verrucomicrobiota bacterium | reverse complement strand
TTTTGTGTGTGAATCTTCAGCAGCGCTTTGGCGATTTTTCCTGCAAAACAACCAACTGTCCAAAATTAGGTTCGAGGTTGGCAATCAAATTGATCGGCGTGTCCTTGGGGATGGGTCCAATGTTAATGTAACCATCCTTATCAGCCAGCGCTTGCAACGGTTTTGGCACAAATTCCTTGCGCAAATGCAGCGCGCACTCGTTTTGTGTACGCCAGATAGAAGCCTTGTTCAGCCGCTTTTCCGGCCATAACAATTTTTCCACTGCGTCATTGAAAGCTTCCATCCGGCCGGCCACAGAAGGGTCGCCGGTGAATTTTCCGAGCATATTATTGTGCAGGAACGGTGCGGAACTCCAGAGACTTACGAGTGAGGGAGTCCGATAATAGCCGGGCGCCACATTTTTGTCCTTCGGCTTGAATTTGATCGGTCGGGTCTCATCAAATGGATTGAAAAATTCCAACTCATCGACAGGCGAAAGTTCTTTGTAAGTCAGCGATGAAAAGTTGTCCCAGACATGACCGGATTTCGCATTAGTCGCAAACGCGCGAGCGGAGTTCGTCTCGATCTTGGTCAATGGATAACGCTTGTCGTTCGACAGGAAATTGTCTTCCAGAAAATTGGGCGCCATCACCGCTGTGCGGAACCAGGCTTTTCCCTCGCCGGAGCGAGGATCAACATTCGGCAGCGGTTGTTTGCTCGAATGACAAGCCGCGCAACTTTCTGCGAAAACTTCTTTTCCGCGCGTCATCACTGCTGAATCGGCCGTGATGTAAGCCTGTCCGCCGGGAGCGTCGACGAGATGAAACGGCTTCAGGCGGCGGAAAAAAGCCGCAATGTTCGCCAGACGCTCCTCCGTTGCGCGCCAGAAGACCGAGTGTTCCCGCGCGTAAGAAATCTCGAATGGTTTTTGTGGAGTCAGCCCAATTAATCGGTTGTGAAGCGTCAGCCAGTACTCGGAAAACATGCCGATGTTGACATAGACACGGATGGTTGCCCCGGCCACGCCAATGGAGTCTGCGCCGTCCTTCAACACGTGGGGCACCGACATCTCCTCTTTTTCTCCAGGCAAAGCGAGCGTG
This sequence comes from Verrucomicrobiota bacterium, assembly GCA_046729455.1. Taxonomy (GTDB): domain Bacteria; phylum Verrucomicrobiota; class Verrucomicrobiia; order Chthoniobacterales; family UBA10450; genus Udaeobacter. Next base: position 1,021 of record JBKPGQ010000281.1, on the reverse strand, counting down.
TCGCCCGCCATTTTTTCGGGGACCGCAATCCGCTCCCGTTCGGCAAGTAGGAAGATCGGGTTGATTGCGTTTGGATTGTTGATGTGATCAGTCGCGATCCGGGAAGTATCGGAAGTGCCGCGCGGCTGCGCAGCAAGCATCTCATAAAAGAGGCCGCCTTTTTCGACGTTGCAGGCGAAGACTTTTCCTTCGTTGATGTACTGATTGCCAATGGCCGACGCGAGGTTTTCCCACCGTGGATTTTCCGGATCGGCCGGCGGATTATTTGGATACGGCGCGATGTGACAGGCGCCACACGCGACACCGACGCGGTACGGGCGAACCAGCTTTTTGTCGTTGTAATAGGTCGGATCTTTTATGAAACGATCGCCGTCCCATTTTTTGCGTGCCTCTTCATTGAAGTCAGGATTTGGAAAAAGCCGGAAGCCGAGGATCCCGGATGGTTTGCCGTAAACTGTCTCGTCGATGCCTGCCGGTTCGGGCTCCACTTGTTCATCGAGCCACAAGCCAAATTCATCCGGTTTGGTCGCAGCGCGAAATCCGGGCTCATTGACCAGGCCCAAAGTCTTGAAACGCTCACCGCGCGGATATTTGCGGCTATCCAGCATCTTCAAGAGATCCATTAATCCATAGCTGTCCTGGGCTGCACGATTCCAAAAATGCTGGTTGCCCGCACTCCAGAGGTTCCAAGCATTGCGGCCCATGATTTCCTCGGGCGACAGATCAATGCCGCCATCCATCGGTTTAAAGATGTCCGCGGTGATTTGCGGAAAATCGGCGGTGGTTTTTCCAGCCGCTTTCGCCTCGTCGATTGGCTCGTTTTTTTCGCAACCGGAAAACGTCGGGGACAGGCAGGCGCCAAGGCAGATTCCGACCCGGGTGAGACGGAGAAGATCGCGTTTGGCTTGGAGGAACGCCTTCACCGAGACATCAGTGATATCTCTCCGGCGAATGGTGAGGCAAGACAATTCTGGAATCCACGGAACGACGGCTGCGAGGCCATCGGTAGGCCACGTCACTC
>JBKPGQ010000280.1:0-4010 GCA_046729455.1 Verrucomicrobiota bacterium | reverse complement strand
GGCAGGCGTGCTGCCTGCATCTGAATGAAATTGCAGCCGACATGGCCGTCACTGCGGAAAACTTGTCAGCGAGGTCAAAAACACCTAACCAACCACTCAGCTAACCACTGGCCGATTTTTGGTCTGATTTCCTCTTAATCGCGCTATTTTGAATCGAGATGCACCGCACAGATCACTCGCGTTTTCGTAAGCGACACGATTTCGTTCCGGATTTTTCACATGCGGAACGGCGGACTCGAATTGTGATCGGCGTTACGGCCGGGATGATGGTTGTGGAGATCGCGGTCGGGTTGATGTCGCACTCGATGGCGTTGCTGGCCGACGGCTGGCACATGAGCACGCATGTCCTGGCATTCTTGATCACGGCCGCGGCGTACTATTTCGCGCGGACACAAGCCAGCAACGCGCGCTTCAGTTTCGGTACGGGAAAGGTCGGGGTGCTAGGCGGATTCACGAGCGCTGTGGTGCTCTCGATCGTGGCGCTCTTAATGGCCGGTGAGTCTGTGCACCGGTTGTTTGTGCCGCTGGAAATCCATTTTAACGAGGCAATCGGCATCGCTTGTGTTGGATTGCTCGTAAACCTCGGTTGCGCAGTGTTGCTCGCAGATCGCCATGACGAAACTGGTCATGGTAGCGCTCACGATCATGATTTAAATCTGCGCGCCGCGTACCTGCATGTGCTCGCCGACGCGTTTACTTCGGTGCTGGCAATCACCGCGTTAACCGGCGGCAAATTTTTTGGCTGGGCATGGCTCGATCCGGTTGTAGGAATTGTCGGGAGTGGCGTGGTTTTTTCTTGGGCCTACGCACTGTTGCGCGACACCGCCGGCATCTTGCTCGACCGGACGCCGGCTTCTTCGGATTTGCCTGATGAAATTCGCCGAGCCGTCGAGAGCGATGGCGATTCGCTCGTGACTGATCTGCACGTCTGGCAAGTCGGCATCGGAAAATACGTGGCAATGATCTCTGTGGTGGCGCACGAGCCGAAAAGTTGCGAGTCCTATCGGGCGTTGCTGCGAGGGCACCATGAACTGGTTCACATCACCATTGAGACGCAACATTGCCGCGAAGACCACGCACCGGCACGCCCCTGAATGGTCAACGCACTCTGGCAAGTCGCCGCCGCTTACGTTTTCGCCCTTGCCGGTGGAGGAATCAGCACCTCGTTGCATCTGGAGCACAAGCCGCTTTGCGCACTGATTAGTTTCGCCGCAGGAACGCTGCTGGGTGTAACGTTGTTCGCAATTTTGCCGGAAAGTTTGAGTTACAGCGGCGTTTGGCCAGTTGTCGGAGCGGCGGCCACCGGATACTTGCTGTTTTTTTTCATCAGTAAACATGTTCATCATGTTTGCCCTGCTTGCGCTGCCAGCCATTTCGACGCGGATGCGACACGGCATTTCAGCGAGATTGCCACCGCGCTGATTGTTGCATTGGCGATTCACAGCACGACGGATGGTCTGGTATTGGGGATTCAACAAGAAGCCCCTTCGATGGACGCGACAAAATGGTCGCTGTTCTCCGCTCTCTGCATTCACAAGGTTCCTGAAGGTCTCGCGCTGGGTAGTCTTTTGATCGGCGCGGGACTGCGACGCTCGGCTGCGCTCGGTTGGGTGGCAGCCGTAGAAGCAACTACGCTCCTCGGCGGCGCGATCGGCATGTTGTGGCTGGCGAAAGTTTCAACTTTTTGGCTTGGCTTGATCATGGCGCATGTCGGCGGCGGATTCCTCTATCTGGCTACGCACGCCGTGCTTGGAGAAATGCTGAAGCACGGAAAAAAACTTGTTCTAACGAGTTTCTCCATCGGCGTAGCAGTGATTGCAGTTCTCAATATCTGCTTGCGAGTGCTTGGCTAACGTGTCGCGTTGCGCTTCGCACAGCCAAGCGGCTAGAGTGATTCGTGCATTCTTTCCGTTATCGCGAAGGGCATCTGTACTGCGAGGATGTCGATCTTGCCCGCGTCGCGGAGGAATTCGGCACGCCGACTTATGTTTATAGCGCGGGAACAATTCTTGATCACTACGCGCGCCTCGATGCTGCGCTCCAGCCTCTGGATCACCTGATCTGTTACGCAGTCAAAGCGAACTCAAATCGCGCGATCCTGAAGTTACTCGCCGGCGCGGGCGCAGGTTTCGACATCGTTTCGGGCGGCGAACTTTATCGTGTGCTCGCTGCTGGTGGCGATCCTGCCAAGTGCACGTTCGCGGGCGTGGGCAAATCGCGAGAGGAAATCGAGTACGCGCTCGAGCAACGCGTTTACAGCTTCAACGTCGAGAGTGAAGCGGAACTGGAACACATCGGTCGCATTGCGGGCGAAAAAGAAACACGCGCGCCGATTGCATTGCGCGTGAATCCCGATGTCGATCCGCATACGCACGAGTACATCTCAACTGGCTCACACGAAAATAAGTTCGGTATTGCGCTGGATCGCATCGGCGCGATTTACGAACAAGCCGCCAAAATGCGCAGCGTCGCGATTGTTGGCGTGCAAATGCATATTGGCTCGCAAATTGCAGAGGCGAAGCCCTTCGCGAACGCGATCGAAAAAGTGGCGCCAATCGTGCGCGAGCTGAAATCAAAATATGGAATTAAGTTCCTCAGCATTGGTGGCGGGATGGGAATTGTTTACCAGTGCGCACTCGAGAGCGGATCAGGTAAATGGTGGCGCGAACATGGTGGTGAATCATTTGCGTTTAGCGTCCGCGATTATGCGGAGGCGATTGTTCCACCGTTGCGCGGGCTTGGCGTTCGCATCTTGGTCGAGCCCGGACGTTTTCTTGTGGGCAATGCGGGTGTGTTGCTCACACGCGTTCGTTACATCAAACAAACCGGGAGCAAGAGATTTGCGATCGTCGACGCGGGAATGAACGATCTGATTCGGCCGGCGCTCTATCAGAGCTACCATGAGATCGTGCCGGTAGAAGATCCGAGAATGAGAACGATTACGAGCACCCGCCTTCGCAGAGCTTCGGCGCGGCAAGCGAGCAGGAGCAAGAGTAAGAACAAAACAGAGAAAATCGACATTGTCGGGCCGGTGTGCGAATCGGGCGATTTCTTTGCACTGTGTCGGGAAATGCCGGAGCTCCACGAAGGCGATTTGCTCGCCATCATGAGCGCCGGCGCGTACGGCTTTGTAATGGCATCTAATTACAACTCGCGCCCGTTGCCTGCCGAAGCGCTTGTTCATGGCGACCAGCCCGCGCTGATCCGAAAACGGCAAACGTGGGAAGATTTGGTGCGCGGTGAAGTTGAACCACCATGCTAGGGACGCCGCGCTGCGGCGTCCGGACCTCGCAGCGCAATATCCCTACCAAGCCACGCCCTAGCACTTGCGTAATTTGGCGTCCGGCATAAATAGTCCCTTCACTAGCCATGATGAAACGCCTCTTGCTCGTTTGTAGCCTGTCGATCCTGGCGCTTGGCTCGCAAGCGTCATCGCCGGCATCCGGCGAATATATCATTCTCGTCGGAGGACCCTCCATGTATCAGTGGGAAAAGTACAAGACTTATCCGCATGATCATTGGTGGGCGAACTTTATTCGGGCTGCGCGTCTGCGCACCGAACAACTGCGAGCGCAGTTGGGGCCGGATGCGAAGATCACATGGCTCGTTTACAGGCAGGGTTACGAAGACCGCGCCAAACAGGAGCACCAGGATCTGATCAGCCTGATTGGCACAGTGCGCGACAAATTTAATATCAACCTCGTCTGGTTTGGCCCTGGCTCCGCGGTGATCAACTATCTAAACAATGGTCAGCCGCGAGATCAGGTGAAGGTTATCGGCTTTGAATATTTTGGCCACTCAAACCGCGCGTGTTTCATGTTCGACTACAGCAACAACATCGATAGCGCTTGCAAATCCTGGCTACACGATAGCGAGCTGACGAAGATTAATCGCCATGTTTTCGCCCGTCACGCGTACGTCAAAAGCTGGGGCTGCCACACCGGCGAGGAAATGTCGAAGAAGTGGTACGCAGCGACCGGCGTGCGCATGATCGGCGCGGTCGGAAAGAC
>JBKPGQ010000279.1:0-4460 GCA_046729455.1 Verrucomicrobiota bacterium | reverse complement strand
TTATTGCACTTTAACTTCGAGAGCCTTTGATCTTGCTATCGGTGTCGTCGGGAGGTGCACTTTCAGCACTCCGTCGCGGAATTCCGCCGTCACTTTCGTGCTATCGGCATCTTCAGGCAGCGTGAAGCTGCGTCGGAAGTTACCAAAGGAGCGCTCGATGCGATGGAATTTCTTTTTCTGATCTTCCTTCTGGCATTTGCGTTCTCCGGAAACGCTAAGAATGCCGTCTTCGACTGTTACCTTAACGTCATCCTTCTTCATTTCAGGCAGGTCAGCTTTGAGCAGATACCCGTGATCATCCTCACTGATATCAACCTCCGGTGACCAATCTGCGACCGCCAGGCTGTGGATCTCTCCACTGCCAATTCTGTTGGGAAAGCCGCCCAAGAAGAACCGAGGGAAGCGATTTTGCGCTTCCTCAATCTCTCTTAGCGGATTCCATGTGTTTATGATTTTATTCATATTTTACCTTTCTGGATTGAGCTAAAGCTATCTTCGTGCATCGCGCTCACCGCTTATTGTGAGAATTGACCCGAATCTTGTGCACGTTGAGCAACGGGCCCGGTGGTGTTTGCGATCAGCGATTCCTAACCAACGCAAGTATATGCATCTCGACCACGGCGACGGGCAAGTGCCACCGACGAAATCGACAGCCTGGTCTTAATTGATTGTTTGGACGCTGCACGCGCATCAAGTAGATTGCAGATGTGACGAGCGCTTCATCAAGGCACGCAGAGTGAACACAAAGAACATCTTCACGGAGCTGAAGCGGCGCAATGTTTACCGCGCAGCGGTGGTCTACGGAGTCGTCGCATGGTTCCTTACCCAGCTCACGACACAAGTCTTCCCGTTTTTTGAAATTCCGAATTCCGCAGTGCGTTTTGTTGTCTTTGCGCTCGTGGCCGGATTTCCAATCGCGATGCTCCTCTCCTGGGTTTACGAATTTACCCCGGGAGGAATCATACGGACAGAAGATCTCGATCCGGTACAGGCGAGGTCGGTTCAGCGGGCCACCGAACGGATCCTCAATTTTTCCATTATCGGGGTGCTTCTGCTGGTTATCGTAATGCTGATCGTTGGACGACTCCCGTTTTACAGGCAGACAGGCGAGTCGATTTCTCAGAAGATTATCGCGGTGCTGCCGTTTGAAAACCGCAGCGAAGACAAAGCGAACGCCTACTTTGCCGACGGCATCTAGGACGAGATCCTGACCCGCTTATCCAGATCGCCGATCTAAAGGTCATCTCGCGGACATCGACACAACATTATAAAAGCGCTCCTGAAAATCTCCCCGAGATCGCCAGGCAGCTTGGCGTCGCCCACATCGTGGAAGGAAGCGTGCAGAGGAGCGGCGACGCTGTGCGGGTAAGTGTGCAGCTAATCAAAGCAGGCAATGATTCACACCTTTGGGCCGACACTTTTGATCGGAAGCTCAGTGACATCTTTTCTGTCGAAACTGAAGTAGCGAAAGACCGGATCGGCCGAACCACAACCGAACATGACCATTGAGGTCGATAACGTTGACGCAGTGCATGCGAAGGCCGTCGGGCTTGGCCTTAAGGTCGTTTACCCGTTGACGGATGAGCCGTGGGATGTTCGCCGGTTCTCTGTTACTGACCCGAATGGCGTAGTCATTAACGTGATGAGCCACCAAAAATGATGCCATCTAACCAAGCACCGGAGCTAACCGCTGACCAATTGCGGTGATACCACCGCTTTCACTCCAGCGCAAGAACAGACTTGCCCAGAAAACAGCTGTAGAGCACGTTGGAGTCGGCTGATGATCTAAAAGATAAAACCAATGCGAAAACGAATTAGCTCTCAGCCGCAGCGAGAAGGCCCGCCAGTGAACACCGGCTGGCTCGACTTAGAAGCCGTGGCCCGAGTCGAAGTCGCATCGGAAGACGCAGCGCACCCGATCGAATCAGCGCTGTTACCTGTCGGCGCAACAGGATGGCGCGCGGAAAGCCCAGGGGAACAGACGGTCCGCCTCTTCTTCAACGCGCCGCAGAGGCTCAGGCGCATCCGTCTGCTGTTTCGAGAAGAGAAAGAGGCGCGAACGCAGGAGTTCGTCCTGCGCTGGTCACCAACGGTGGACGGTTCATCGCGTGATATCGTGCGCCAGCAGTATCACTTCAGCCCGTCGGGAGCCACGGCGGAGTTTGAGGAATATCGAGTCGAGTTGGAAGACGTGGCCGCTTTGGAACTCACGATCATTCCGAACCTGAGCGGCGGCTCATACGCCTCACTGGCGCAATTGCGCTTGGCATGACCAAAGATCGAGCGACACTGGACGGAGCGGCCGCAGCATTTCTCAAGCAGTAGTGAAGCCAACCTCAGCTCGCCGCAGATCCGCGCTGAGATTGCTAATTTCGGCCAGCCAGCGGTGCAGATTTTCTAGACCGGTGTGACTCGGCTTTGCGATCATGACGCAGTGGGTGTTGAAGTTTTCTCCCGGATTCCCGCCTCCCCTTTCCCAACGTGGCTCTGCAGCAAAGTCGCTTTCTTCGTTCTATCAACTCGCGAAAGTCAGGGATTGTATCGAACGCAGCAACGGCGCAGACGCTGGCCTCGGTTTCGCTAGAACTTCAACGTGCTTGCGATCAGGCCATTTGAATTCAAATTGGAGCCTCACTCAACAAGAGGTCAGACCTCCTCATATCCCATCTTGTCTGGGCGGTCGCTCGGTCTGACGACGTCCTTCCACAGCCGCAGAAAACGCTTGCGTCGTTTTCCTCGGGCGACTGCTGTCTCGGGCATCCAAAGGTGAAATGGTTTGCGTTTGAACGCTCTCCTAATGCTCCTCATGCAATACTATCGCACAGTTTACCTGAATCCGTGCAGGATATCTCTGCGACGGATTGAACAGCTATATGGAACATCTATAACAGCTGTTAGCTTAACTAGTTACACCCCCGAACAAACAAACCTAACTGCCGATTGAGACAATAAATTACCTAGTAAACGACCGCCTCTGGGAGGCGATATCTTTAGGTAAGGGCAGTCAAAAGCTCGCTTAATTCGATTCTGACAATGCTCGAAGCCGTATCGCTAACGCCATACGGCAGGATGAGTTGCCCGTTGTGCACGAGCGACCCACACGAGTAAACGACATTAGGAACGTAGCCTTCCCTTTCGTTCGCTTCCGGTCTTAAGAGCGGCTCTTTCAGCTCGCCAATGATTCTTGCAGGATCGTGCAAATCGAGCAAGGTCGCTCCAATGCAGTACTTTCGCATTGGGCCGACGCCGTGAGTAAGAACTAACCAGCCAGATTCGGTTTCAATTGGCGAGCCACAGTTGCCGAGCTTCACAAACTCCCAGGGGTGTTGGGGCTCTTGTAGTAGCAGCGGGTCGCTCCAAAAATGCGGATTGTCCGAGTACGCCAGGTAAAGGTTCTCGTCATCCTGTCGTGTAAGCATCACATAGCGTCCATCGATCCGACGAGGGAAGAGAGCCATGCCTTTGTTTTGAACCGCCTGCCCATTAAGAGTCAGGACACGGAAGTTAAGGAAGTCCTCAGTCTCGATCAACTGGGGGAGAATGACTCGACCATTGTAGGCGGTGTAAGTTGCGTAGTAGATAACGCTCCCATCGTCTTCGACAAAACGAACGAAGCGAGCGTCCTCAATGCCGTTGCTCTCGTTAGGCGAGACGGGAAAGATAATGCGCTCCGACATTTCTGAAGAAGGAGCGAAATGGATTTCGTAGTTGGATTCCGCCAGCCAGTGCATGCACTCTAAAGTTCGCGGCACGTCGCGCGTCTGTGGAGACGCTTCGTCGGACGTTGCTTGCTGGATGGACGTATCCAACTCATCAAGAAGAAAAGTCTTACCTAATCGTCCCATGACCGAGGCAGCCCAGTCGTTCTCAAGTCCCATCTCACTTAGTTTGTCCAGGAACGCTCGTTTATGGTAGGTAGGATTGGGATTAAGCTCAGGCAGTGTTACAAAAGGCGTCGTCTTGTCGATCTCTATCGAATGATCCCGATGGATAACTCCGGTTCGAAACTGGATCGAAGAGACATGTCCTTCCCCGGTCGAGCGCAGGCTCAGGATAAAACGAAGATCGCCCTGACCCAAACCAGTCTGGTCAGAATGCGGCACCATCGAGGGGTTGAACAAGGCTGCCGATTCGAGTGCATACTCACCGGAGAAGAGGGCGCCGATAAATAGCCGACGCCCTTCGGAAATTGTTTCGCTGTCCCAGATGTGCTCTCGCACTTTTTCGAAATTTCGCAGCCAACTCTTATCAAGATCGATATGTCTCTCGTTGAAGTCCGCTCTAATTAACGAAAGCTGCTTTTCGGTTTCTTGCTCGCTTAGCGCGAGAGCGCGCGCGATGATATGCTCGACACGCGTGGGATGGATCGGGATGAACGGACGCACCACCACGCGTTTGTTGTCCGGCCGAAGGAGGACGCCTGTCGGATGAAGTTTCATCCAACTTTATGACTCGGCGTC
>JBKPGQ010000278.1:0-1653 GCA_046729455.1 Verrucomicrobiota bacterium | reverse complement strand
TTCAAAATCAGCCGTCGCTTTCCGCGGACAGTGCCGCCCATCTCAACAACACCGTCGATCTTCGCAATCTCAGCCGCATCCTTCGGCCGGCGTGCTTCGAATAATTCGGCAACGCGGGGCAAACCTCCGGTGATGTCTTTGGTCTTTGCGACCTTCCGTGGCGTCTTTGCCAGAAGTGCGCCAGCACGCACCTTGTGGCCCTCTTCTACGATGACATGGGCGCCCGCCGGAATAGAATAGCTCGCGAGCACTTCCTTCTTGTCATCCACGATAACAATTTGCGGGTGCAGATCCTCCTTATGCTCAATGATAACGGTGCCCATCAGGCCAGTCGCCTCATCGACGTCGCGTTTGATCGTGACACCCGCGATCATGTCGCGGAACTCGATCTTGCCGCTTTTGTCGGTGAGAATCGGCACATTGTATGGGTCCCACTGAACGAAGGTCTCACCCTTCCTAACGTCGGCGCCGTCGCCTTTTGAGATCATTGAGCCTATCACCACGTTGTAGCGCTCAAGTTCGCGTCCTTCTGCGTTGTGCACGCTAATCGAGCCATTCTTGTTCAACGCGATCCAGCTACCGTCGAGCGCCTGCACGGTCCGCAGATCGTTGAAGCGCACGGTGCCGTCGTTTTTGGCCTTGATGATTGGTTGCTTGAAAGTCTGGCTGGCTGTGCCGCCGATGTGGAACGTGCGCATCGTCAATTGCGTTCCTGGCTCACCGATCGATTGGGCTGCGATAATGCCTACTGCTTCGCCAAGCTTAACGAATTGACCCGTAGCCAGGTTGCGCCCATAACACATTGCGCAGACGCCGCGCCCACACTCACACGTAAGAACCGAACGAATCTTCAAGCTCTCAACACCCACGCGCTGAAGTTCCGCAGCGATCTTTTCATCAATCAACTGATTCGCTTTGACGATCTTCTTCTTTTTGTCGACCGGATCAGCAATCGTTTCGCAGCTTACGCGTCCGATAATGCGTTGACCAAGATCGACTACTTCTTCGTCCCCCTCATAAATCGAGCGCACCACAATGCCGTTTACGGTGCCGCAGTCCTGTTCATTGATGATGACGTCCTGTGCAGCATCGACCAGTTTGCGCGTCAAATACCCAGAGTCAGCCGTCTTTAGCGCCGTGTCAGCAAGACCCTTTCGAGCACCGTGAGTGGAAATGAAATACTCGAGCACGCTCAGCCCTTCGCGGAAGTTCGATGTGATCGGTCGCTCAATGATTTCGCCCGAAGGTTTGGCCATCAAACCGCGCATACCTGCGAGCTGACGAACCTGCTGGCGGTTGCCACGCGAACCGGAATCGACCATCAAGAAAACAGGATTCAACTCCTTACGGCCATCGTTATGTTCCAAAGTGCGGAACATGGCGCTGGAAATTTCGTCACCGGCGTGCGTCCAGATATCGATGATCTTATTGTAGCGCTCGCCATCGGTGATGATGCCCTTGCGATATTGCTGCTCAACCTGTCGAATCTGCTTATAAGCATTCTCCAGCTCTGTCTCCTTCTCTTTCGGAATAATCATGTCCGAAATTCCAATGGAGATCCCAGCCTTGGTGGCTTCTGCAAAACCGAGCTCCTTTAACTTGTCCAGCGTCGCCACTGTCTCCGCAGGCTGTCTCTTATACACATCTCCGAGC
>JBKPGQ010000277.1:0-4174 GCA_046729455.1 Verrucomicrobiota bacterium | reverse complement strand
CTCGATCGTTGCGACCTGCATCCCGAGGCAAAGCCCGAGATATGGAATCTTGTGCTCTCGTGCGAAGCGCGCAGCCTTGATTTTTCCTTCAACGCCGCGAAGGCCAAAACCGCCGGGAATCAAAACACCAGACACATCTTTTAACGGGCCGTTTACGCCGTCTTGCAGCGATTCCGCGTCGATGAGTTCGAGATCGATTCCGCAATCTTCGCTCGCAGCGGCGTGCGTGAGCGATTCGTAAATACTCTTGTACGCGTCCCGGACATCGAAATATTTGCCGATAACAACAATTCTGACTCGTTTCGAGGGACTAATGACTCGTTTTACAAAATTTTTCCATCCTGCGAGATCGGGCTGCTGCGTTTTCAAGCCCAAAAGATCGCACACCAACTGGTCCAAACCTTCCGCGTGAAGCGTCAACGGCACTTCATAAATTGTGTGCGCGACGTCGCGTTCTTCGATTACTGCTTTTTCCGCTACGCTGCAGAACATTGAGAGCTTTTGCCGCAGATCGAGATCGAGCATCCGCTCAGTCCGGCAAATCAAGACCTGCGGTTGCAATCCGATCTCGCGTAGCTTGGCAACGCTTTGCTGAGTCGGTTTCGTCTTCAGTTCATGAGCGGCCTTAATGTAGGGAACCAACGTGACGTGCATGTTGAGCACATTTTGCGCCCCGACTTCGAGAATGAATTGGCGAATTGCTTCCAAAAACGGCAGCCCTTCGATGTCACCGGTTGTGCCCCCGATTTCCGTGATGACGACATCGTATTTGCTTTCGTCTGAAATTTCACGAATGCGTCCTTTGATCACATCGGTGACGTGCGGAATCACCTGCACGGTTTTACCGAGATAATCCCCGCGTCGTTCCTTCAAAATCACCGACTCGTACACCTGACCGCTGGTGAGGTTGTTGTGTCGCGTGAGAACGCAATTGGTGAAGCGTTCATAGTGGCCGAGATCGAGATCGGTTTCCGCACCGTCGTCCAGCACATAGACCTCGCCGTGCTGGAAAGGATTCATCGTGCCGGGATCCACGTTTAAATACGGATCAAACTTTTGGAGAACGACGCGCAGACCGCGGGCTTCGAGCAATGTTCCAAGCGAAGCAGCCGTCAATCCCTTGCCCAGAGAACTAATCACACCGCCAGTGATGAAAATGTATTTCACGAGGGCAGCCTCCGTTTTGCGCGGGCAAGCTTTTGCTCCAGCGCCGTTGCGTCTTCTGGCGTGTCGATGCCAGGCGATCCTGCAGCAGTAACGAGCACATGAACCTTTACACCATTTTCCAATGCGCGCAATTGCTCGAGCGATTCAGCGCGTTCCAGCGGACTTGGTTTCCATCTCACAAATTGAAGCAGCGTCTCACACCGAAATCCGTAAATGCCCTGGTGACGGAGAAACAACGAGCGCCCGTCGGTCCGTGGAGCCGGGATCGGCGCACGAGAGAAATAAAGAGCGTTGCCATAAAGATCGAGAACGACCTTCACTTGGTGGGGAGAAAAAGCGTCCGCGGGATCCTTGAATGGATGCGCAGCCGTCACGATTCCCACTTTGCGATCCGACTGCAATTTTTCGACAACTTTGTCGATCAAACGCGGATCGATCAGGGGTTCATCCCCTTGGACATTGATTACATATGCGAACTGCTTTGTTTTCTTCGCCACTTCGGCGACTCGATTGGTGCCGCTGCGGTGCCTAGGCGAAGTCAGCGCGACGTCTGCACCCCAGTCAAATGCCGCTGATGCAATTCGCATGTCGTCAGTAGCAATGACAACCAAATCCAGACTTTTAGCCCGAAGGCAGCGTTCCCATACATGTTTCAGAAGCGGCTTTCCGGCAATGGGATGCAGTGGTTTACCTGGAAATCGCGTAGAACCCCACCGGGCGGGAATAATTCCAACCGCTTTACTCATGCGCGAAATCGATAGTCATGACTGTTGGTCTAAAATGAGCTGCGCTGCAGCCGGCAAGTCTTTTGCCGTCCAATCCGCACTGCTGCCAGTGATGTCGCGGTCAAATCCAGTTTGAACCCGGATTGTGCGCACACCGGCGTTGCGACCGCACTCGACGTCAATTTCCTTGTCACCAATAAAAAACGAACGCGCCAAATCGATTTGATGTTCTTGCTTCGCTTGCAAAATCATACCGGGCGATGGCTTGCGATGACTGGAATGTTGACCGGGTACGTCGGGGCAAAAATAGGTCGCATCGATCAACCCGTGGCCCAGTTGGCGCGAAACCTCCGACTCAACGCACCGATATTCATCAAAAGTGAAAAAGCCGCGACCGATGCCGCTTTGGTTCGTAATAACAATCAGTTTGAACCCCTCGGATTTTAAGCGCCGTAATGCTTCGGGAACGCCGGGAAAAACCTTCACCTGTTTTGGGTGGGAACAATAATCCGCGTCCTCGATAATCGTGCCGTCGCGATCGATAAAAACGGCAGCTGACAATTCATTACCCACCTTCGGAATCCCCTCGAAAACTGGCCATCAATTCATTGCGGGTCACGGTCGCAGTTCCAAGCTTGCTTACAACCACTGCGCTCGCGTGGTTGGCGATTTCCGCCGCTTCGGTCGGAGTCGCCCCGCACGCGAGACCGAGCGTGAAAAGAGCGATCGCTGTATCACCCGCGCCCGACACATCGAAAACTTCTTGCGCTTTGGCGGGGATGTAGTGTGGCGTCTCTTTCTCTTGGAAAAGCATCATGCCGTGTTCACCAAGGGTGATGAGGACATTTTCTGCTTCCCATTTTTTAAGCAGCGTTTCGCCTGCGCGCTTCAGCTCCATATCTTGAGACGGATCGGTATCCGGATCGCGGCTGGGAATACCCGCGGCGAGAAAAGCTTCAGTGCGATTGGGCTTGATTACTGTCAGGCCGCGCCACTCAACCAAGTTACGGGGATTGGGATCCGCGGCGACGATTTTGCCGGCTGAGCGCGCAGCGTCTGCGATTTGCGAAACCAGCTCGGTCGATAAGAAACCTTTGCCGTAGTCTTCGAAAATAATTGCGTCGGTCTCCAGAATATTTTTTCGGACGGCGGCAACGACCTCTTCAATTTGGGGCGCCGATGGGCCGACAAATCTTTCGCGATCGACGCGAACGACTTGTTGATGGCGTGCAATGATGCGGGTTTTAACGATGGTATAAAAAGTTGCCTCTTCAACCGCATGGGAGGTATCGATCTTTTGCTCGGACAATAACTCCCGGAGTTGCTGGCCGCTGCGGTCTTTGCCCAGCAAACCGATGATCGCAATGCGGTTGACGAACTCGCGCAAATTGCGGGCGACATTGGCTGCGCCACCGGGGTAAAACGACTCACCGGTGACCTCCACAACCGGAACAGGTGCCTCAGGCGAGATGCGGCCGACTTTTCCCCAGACAAATTCATCAAGCATCAGATCGCCGATTACCGTGATCCGCCGAGAAGATGCGCGGTCGAGGATCTGCTCTAGCCGGGTCAGATCCATAAGGGACGCGGGCAGCGGGGCCGCAGAGGCAATGGAGTGTTTCGGTTAAGGCGATTCAAAATGTTTTGACCAGCGATTTGTGTACAGCGGCGGTTCTGCTTAAGGTTCGCTTCATTAAATCCTGAATACGAACCCGAAATCAACATTCGAAGGTCCCAATGATTCTGTTTACTAAACATTTGAAGTTAACTGTCGCTGGGGTGTGTGGCTTCGCGCTGTGCGCGCACGGCGCGCAGGCTCCGCAGCACATCAATATTAACCAATTATCCACGACTGTGGAAGATGTTGTGGTGCCGTTACCGAACGAAATTTTCGGGGCACTGAACAAGCTGGGTGGCGTCAATTGGAAGGAACATGTCCGCAGCGATAAAGGACCAAATTTCACGGAGCGGCCGCGTATCGCCCTCTTGCTGGGGACGGTGATTGCCGATGGTTTTATCGCGGTACAAGCAGAAGACGCGCCGGCAGTAAAGGAGATTGGCCAGCGGGTCCTTGCATTGTCAAAAGGGATCGGCGTAGGGAATTCAATCACGCCGCACGCCAAGGCGATCATCGAGGCGGCGGATAAGCGAAATTGGGAAAATGTTCGCCAGGAACTGGATCGGACCCAAAACAGCGTGCAACAGGCAATGAACGAGGTGCACGATGAAAAATTATCGCAGCTCGTTAGTCTGGGCGGCTGGCTGCGTGGCACGGAAGTATT
>JBKPGQ010000276.1:0-1602 GCA_046729455.1 Verrucomicrobiota bacterium | reverse complement strand
CTAGAATCTTGTGAGCAAGTTTGGGACATTTCATATATGTTGCCAGCCTGCCGCAGCGCGCGCCGAAGCGTCAAAATTTTTAATGTTACTTTTGTGTGACAGGCCTCGCCGCTTGAGTCGTAAATCGTTGAAACCGCGACCGCTGAGTGGGGTTCAACGCTTTAACGATTAACCTGGCGGCACCTCTGGGAGCACTACTCGAATCGTGGTTCCACGCCCCAGCTCGCTTTCGGCTTCCACCCGACCACCGTGTAATTGGGCGATATGTTTCACAATCGCCAATCCCAGACCTGTGCCTCCAAGCTCGCGGCTGCGAGCTTTGTCAGCGCGATAAAAGCGCTCGAAAATTCGCGGCAAATGTTCTTTGTTGATCCCGATTCCATTATCAGCCACGCTCAGTACCACGTTAGTACCGCAACGCACCCCTCGCAGGAGAATCTGTCCGTTCTCGGGTGAAAATTTCACAGCATTGTCCAGCAGATTGTGGAGCGCTTCCTCTAGGCGCGTTCCATCGGCGCGAAGCACCAACGTCTCCGAAGGCAAATCAACAATCACCTTCAAGTTCTTTCCGGCGAGTTTTTCCTTCCAATCGCGGATGAGGTTATTAAATAAATCATCCATCCGCACAACGCTGATCTCCAACTCCGCGTGGGACGACTCCAGTTGTGCAAGGCTTAGCAGATCATCAACCAGCCGTTGGAGTCGTCTGGAATGCCGTTCCATGATCGAAAGGATGCGTGTGAGTTCCTGCCGTGAGGTCTGCGGCTCATCAAACAACACCTCAATGTAGCCGCGTAAAATCGACAATGGCGTTCGGAGCTCGTGCGAAACATTCGCGACAAAATCTCTCCGGATTTGATCCAGCTGCTTCAACTCAGTGATATCGTGGAAAAGCACGACTGCGCCGGTGACTTCATCATCAGCGTTCTTGATTGGGACGGCGCTGACTTCGACATGCCGCTCGCTGTGGGCTCGCGAATCGGCCAGACTCAATTCGCCTCGCATCGCTTCGCCAGTGCGCAGCGTTTCCGCAATCAATTGATCGAGCGTTGCGTGACGAACGGCTTCAACCAAAGGAACGCCGACTGCCGGATCGCGCAGTTCGAACAGTTTCTGAAAAGTCGGATTCATAAGCGTAACCCGGCTGCGCGCGTCAACTGCGAGCAGGCCGTCCTCCATCGCGCCGAGAATTGTTTGCGTGCCCGATTCGCGCCCCGCGATCTGGAGTTCGAGTTCTTGCTGTCGAGCAAAAATATTCTCCAGCGCAAGACCAACGCGGTGCGGATCTTTTCCGCCGTTTATCAGAAACGTGGACGGACGTTCACCGCGGGCTATTTGCGAAATCAGCTGTTCAATCCGTGGCCACGGCGCCGCCCATTTTTGCCAAAGAACCAGCGCTATCACTGCGAATAGGACGCAGAGGACGCCCAGGATTAGCCAATACATCTGGCCTTACTTTTCTCTCAATCGATAACCGAACCCGCGCACGCTTTCAATCACATCGGCGGCTTTGCCAAGTTTCTTGCGCAGCCGTCGCACATGGGTGTCCACTGTGCGCGTGTCAATGACACTTTCGTAGCCCCAGACGTCGTTAAGCAAGCG